>JAVZPY010000073.1:0-2623 GCA_038881415.1 Candidatus Micrarchaeaceae archaeon | reverse complement strand
GCTATTATTGTTGCTGTTATTGCGAGTACAATGCTAGTTATTATTAGGGATGCCACTATGCCATAGAAGCCATAGGTCCTGAAGGCGAACGGGAGAAGAGGAAACATTGCTCCGAATATGTAAAACAGGCCTACATACATTGCAGATTTGAATGGGGTTGCTTTGGTACTAACCCCGCTAGTTCCGGACTTTACTGCCTTTTCATATCCTGTTGACAGATATGCACCGCCTGCCATTGAAAGAGTACCTGATATTGCAATTATAAAGCCGCCTAGAAGCACTAGGTATGGTTTTTGCAACGCGGCTGCAAGGCCCACTGTCGCTGCAAGGACCTCCACCAATCCGTCATTCATCCCAAATATTACATCGCGTATATTGTCTAGAACTCCGCTAAAGCTTATTACCTTTTTTTCGAGCGGCTCTTCGATTCTTTTCTCGCTTTCCCTTATCTTTTTAATTACTGCAGACTCATTCTTACTGAGCCGCAATGAGGATTCTGATTGGGCTAGGTGCTTTGTAAGATTTGATTCTGAATATTCCAATGCAGTAATTGTAAAAGCCAAACCAAAAATGCGCCGAAAAAGTTTAAAAAGAAAAAGTTTTATTTGAACAGAAATGCTTGAACTGCGCATGACTCTTTTTCCAACTATCTTAGCCCATAGCGAAGCGTGGTACTCCTCCAGATTTGACAGCTTGCGCATAAGCTCTCTTACATCTGGGTTTTTCTCTGATGAGGCTAAGTGGCGGTATGTTACAAAATGAAGCATCTCATTTAGATAATGCTTTCTGAATATGCTTTCTTTATTCTGGCGCTTCAAAAGATCAACTCTGCCTATCAGGATCCAATACCGAGTCAAGCTTATCTTTTTCCATTACTCCCAGTTCTAGGCACACTTCCTTTACTGTTTTGCCTTCACGGAACGCTTTTCGTGCGATATCAGCTGCACGGGAGTATCCTATATATGGCGAGAGCGCAGTTGCTATAGACAGATTGCGCTCAAGGTTCTCCTTTATTTTTGTCATATTTGGTTTTATACCTGAGACGCATTTCTTATTGAATGCATCGACGGCTGAGGAGAAAATCCTTATGGAATCTAGTATGTTGGCAGCTGCAACAGGCATGAATACGTTAAGCTCGAGTTGGCCAGCCTGTGCTGCGCTCTCTACTACGTAGCAGTTTCCCTCTACCTGCATGCATACCATTCCCATCATCTCAGCCATGCTTGGATTAACTTTGCCAGGCATTATGGACGACCCTGGCTCAACCTCTGGGAGAATTATTTCCGCTAGCCCGCCCCTCGGGCCAGATGACAGCAACCTGATGTCATCTGAAATCCTGCGCACTGCGATTGCAGCACTTTTCAGCGCAGCGGCGAGATAAGCTTCTTCAAGTATGTTCTGCATATTTGTAAAAATGTCAGTGGAGCGCGAGAAGCTTATTCCAGTTATTTTTTTGAGCGCAGCAATTGCGTTCTCCTGGTACCCCTTAGATGCATTAAGCCCCGTGCCTACTGCAGTGCCGCCTAGTGGCAGTTTGAGCAGCTGCTTATATGCGTGGAAAATTTCTTCCAATGCGATGTCTATGCTCCCCGAATACCCTGAAAATTCTGATCCAAGCTTTATTGGAACCGCATCCTGAAGATGGGTCCTACCAAGCTTAGTAATTTTAGAAAAGTTGCGCGCTTTCGCCAAGAGAGAAGACCTGAGCCTTTTTAGCGATGGAATCAGATTGCTCTGTATCGCTATTACAGAAGCTATGTGAATCGCGCAGTGAAATGTGTCATTGGTAGATTGTGACATATTCACCTTGTCGTTTGGGTGTATGTATGAGTAGTCGCCTTTCTTTCTGCCGCAGAGTTCGAGCGCCCTATTCGCTATAACCTCATTGAGATTCATGTTTGTCATTGTCCCAGCGCCTGCCTGAAAGCGGTCCACAGGGAATTGGTCCATAAGCTTGCCACTTATAATTTCATTGCAAGCTTTGCATATGGCTGTTTCTAAATTTTTGTCAAGCGCCCCTGCCTTTGCATTTGCTATTGCTGCGGCTTTCTTTAGCATTGCATACGCTTTTATGAATTCATGCGGCATAGAAGCCCCAGATATTGGAAAATTTTCCAAAGCCCTTGAAGTCTCTGGGCCATAGTATGCATCTTTTGGCACTTTTACTTTGCCCAAAAAATCAGATTCTATTCTGTACTCCATGATTATCAATTGCAAGAAGGGAATATAAGCATTGCTGCATGCATCTTTTGTAGATGCATAAAAGATTGGTATGCGCCCTAATTAAAATTTACCTTTCAAAATTTTAACATGGGAATAGAAGATGCTGTATGCAGCGTTTGCGGCAAGCAGCTTGATACTGAAGATTACTACTACATATACACCGGGAGGCTGCAGCAGGGAGTTGAAAGCGGCGCCGGGACCAACAAGGAGTATATAATGTGCAGGAATTGCTATGTGCAGATAAATGCGGAGCTTCTTAGCGCAATAAGGAGGAAATCAGAAAAGGGGTAGACGCACTATAGCACAATAGAGAATAGGAAAAGTAGGAAGCCTATTGCTGCGCCAATTTCTGTATATGGCTCTGGCATATGTGCGTACTTGTTTAGAATCCCAGATATAA
>JAVZPY010000072.1:0-2795 GCA_038881415.1 Candidatus Micrarchaeaceae archaeon | reverse complement strand
GACAGTAACATACGTGCTTGAGGGCAAGGTCAAGCATAGGGACAGCACAGGCATTTCAGGCACAATAGGCAGCGGCGAGCTGCAGTGGATGAGCGCAGGAAGCGGCATATTCCACGAAGAGATGCCTCAGGTTGAGAAAGATGGGAACTGCGGGCTTCAGCTCTGGGTCAATCTTCCAAAAGGGCAGAAGATGTCAAAGCCAAAATATAGGAACCTAAAGGATAAGAACATACCAGTTGTGGCTGACAGCTACGGTAACAAAATCAAGGTAATAGCTGGAATGAGGGCTGACGCAATAGGCCCTATAAGGGACCTATCAATCCCGATAAGCTACTATGTTGTTGAGATGGGCAGGAATTCGCTGTTTCAGCAGGACATACCAGAAGGGCATACTGCTATAGCTTACGTGCTTGAAGGCAGGATTTCAGTTAGAAAGGAGGAAAGCATAGCTGAGGGTTCGGCTGCGGTATACAAGCGCAAAGGAGATTCAGTTGCAATAAGCACTGGGAGCGAAAAGGCAAAGGTAATGCTGATTTCAGGGAAGCCGCTGAACGAGCCAATAGCTTGGTATGGTCCAATAGTTATGAACACAAAGCAAGAGCTAATAAAGGCGTACGAAGAGCTGCAGAACGGGACATTCATAAAGCAAGGTGGCGATGTCGAGGACCTTTAGCGCCGAGCAGCATTGTATTTTCCTGGAGCTAAGTGCATAGCATTCTTGCCTTGAGCATGATGGCTTTTAGCTTATGCAAGCATAGATATTACCTGTGCCGTGCTCCTTACAAGCCCGATTCTTGGGAATATAAACTTCATAGAAGTCTCGTGCTCCTCTTTTGTCATTGCGCCCATCGCATCTTCCACAAGAACAAGGTTGTACCCGTGCTGGTATGCTTCTCTTGCGGTTGTTTCTACGCCTATATTGGTTGATATGCCGCACAGGACTATTGTGTCTATGTGCCTTCTCCTGAGCTGCAGGTCCAGCTCTGTGCCATAGAACGCGCCCCATTGGCGTTTTGTTATTGGTATGTCACCATTCTGCGGTTTGACTTCATCTATAAACTGATCCCAGTCTGCAGGCCTGTCCCCACCCCAATTAGGTTTCTCATCTACGATAGGATTCAGCATGTCCTTTCCGTCTGTGCCAGTGACATGCACTGGAAATATTTTTACATTAGCTTTTCTTGAAGCTTCTACTAGTTTTGCAACATTCTTGCGGATCTCATTTACATCATGAGGTTCGATCTTCCTTCCTGCTGCAGCGATTCCCTTTTGCATGTCTATTATAACAAGCGCAGTTTTTTCTGGGTGTAATTTTACATTTTGCATATAACTCACTCGTTCTATCTGCTAGCACCCTATCCGATTGATAATATTTAATATTTTAGTGGGATTTGATTGTAGAAGATTTCTCCGGAGCTGGCCTGACCTAGAGGGTATGCAAACGTTCAAAATAATTTGGATATTTATTGCGGCGCGAATGTTGCGGTAGATTATTGCATTCTCATTCTATTTTTGTTGGTACCTGGACTCCAGTATTAGCCATATTAACATCAAGTATATCAAGGGATTTGTTCTTGCTCCAATAGTCACGAAGCTTTGACTTCTCCTTCTCGCCTCCGAGCGTAAGCGCAACTATAGAGTCTCTGCCGCCAGAACCTGGAAGTTTTGCTAAAAAGGCACCATTCTTTTCACTATTATTAATCAATTCTGTCGCATAATCGTCTTCTATATCAGTTTTGCTCTCTATTCCTAATTGCTTAAGATATTGCCTGTTTTTCGTAAATTCGTCCTTGAATCTTTTTAAGTTGTATTCTACCTCTTCGCCCATATTTAGTTTTTCAAGCGCTTCGAGCGCGGCTACTACGTGCTTGTTCATAGCGTTTATAAGGCTATAGTATCTATCTGGATTTTCCTTTTTGAAATTGTTTACTTTTCCTACCATCTCCGTAGTTATTGCTGCCCCTCCCACAAAATTAGCCATCAATGTGGAGAAAATTTTTGGTAGACTGAGTTTTTCTATTTTATAGTCCCACTTTGCATTTATGATTTTCTTTATGTCTTCTGGCGTATAGTCATGTGGGAAATCCTTGAGTATATCCGGATTGTAACGAGAATATTTTATGCTGCCAAATGTTGCTGCAGCAATGTCGAAACCGCTCCCTATCTTTCCAGTAGCAAGGCTATGGCTAAGTTGCGAAAGCTTGTGCAATGCATCATTCTCATATAAGTCCAGGTTATACGAAGAAAGTATGCTTGCAACAGTAGCAACAACGACCGCAGAACTGCTGCCCATGCCGCTCTTGGACCTGCCGCCCGAATCGTATGAAAATGCTCTATCATTTTTTGTTGAAATATAAAGCCCCTCTAGATGTTTACCCTTGGATAAGGCGTATGCATGTGCAACTTCTATTGTAGTTACAAGAAGGTTCAATTCTTTTGGCCTGTCAATATTCAGCCTTCCAGTATCTTTGTCTATTGCGCCTATTCTATTAAAAGAAAAATCTGGTACAGAGATCCTTATATCATGATTTGCTTCCAAAAGCTTTGAAGTTGCATGCACATATGCATCTATTGTGGTAACAAAGCCTACATTAGACCTCTCCAATATAGAATACCCACCCAACCAAAGTACCTTTCCAGGAGCTTTTGCTTCCATATAATCCATATCCAATCCACTATGCTACATATTATAATGGTGAACTACCCACCCTTGCAGGCGGGGCTTCTGCCGCGCCAGCTTGTTTGGAGCTTCTCGCTTCAATGGCAATGCTTGCTTTCACATGCGGAATGCTTTT
>JAVZPY010000071.1:0-2848 GCA_038881415.1 Candidatus Micrarchaeaceae archaeon | reverse complement strand
TGCAATTTGAAATTTTCGCATTTTTGTTAGTTTTATTGAGCCGATTGCGAGTATTTCTACCAGCACTGCTACTAAGGTAAAATATGCTACAAATAGGCTTTTTGAGTATATTCCAGCGGCAAAGATTGTTTCCAAAAGCACAGCAAATGCGAATAGCCACAGCCCAGATGACCAAAATAGGTATGGTTGGTACTTTGATGAAATGAACCTTTTAGTCATTAGGGCTGCTAGCGCCGCCGTGAGCGCAAGTATTAGCAACGTTGAAAATTCAACGAAAAGTGCACTGCTGAAAAATGATTGCATGATGTGCTTTCTTAGGTTAAAAATAAATCGCTTTCCAAATCAAGCTTGCCGTTAGATATGATGATAAAAAAATAAAATTTTAGGAAGGCTTCGCTTTGCCGCGCTTATTTCCCTTCTAAGCCTGCATCGTTTATTGCCTTCTGCAGCCTGTTTTCGACATCCTCCCAGTTTATAAGCTTCCACCATGCATCCACATAGTCTGCGCGCTTGTTCTTGTATTGTAGGTAATATGCGTGCTCGAACTCGTCCAATATTAGTATTATTGGAAGTTCTGCTATCTGGTTCATAAAGTGGTTTTCATAGGT
Source organism: Candidatus Micrarchaeaceae archaeon (assembly GCA_038881415.1). Lineage (GTDB taxonomy): Archaea > Micrarchaeota > Micrarchaeia > Micrarchaeales > Micrarchaeaceae > JAJZYW01. Next base: position 2,240 of record JAVZPY010000071.1, on the reverse strand, counting down.
CATCAGGTGCAAGTTGCCATTTTCTGTATCGTAATTGAGCGTTGTCCAGCCAGTTCCGGGAAGCGAATTTGCCGTTTCAAATAGAATGCGCTTAAAATTATCCAAGCTCTTGTATTGCTTTTCTATCATATCCGCTATTAGGCCTCCGGGGGTTCCACGCTTGCCCTCTTCAGCCATGTTGTTCCAATACAGCTTATGTAGCTTGTGGCCATTTATGTTAAATGTAAGGCCGCGCACTATGCCCTGCAGATCGTAATTTCCGGCATTTTGGTTTATTACTGTCTCCAGCCGGTCTACGAGCTTGTTTGTGGTTGTAACATAGCCTTTATGGTGGCCATTGTAATGCACATCCATTATTTCCTTGCTTATATAAGGCTCAAGGGCATCCAACTTATACGGAAGTGGCGGAAGCTCGTACTTCTTAAAAAGCTCCTTCTTAATTATAGGCTGTTCCATTTTATCACCATGTCGGTATCGCACCAAATATATAAAATTGTAACCTGGAGTTTATTGCACTTAAAGTCAATTTATGCGCATAAAAGCAGTAACCTCTTTTTAAATTTAAGTTGCTAAAACTTATCATGGGATCGGCTAGGATACTTGCGTTCACTTCTTATGCACATTTTGTCAATGACGGCTTTTACCTTTTGTTTCCCCTGCTAATAGCTTACTACTCTAAAATACCTGGAATTAGCGTCTCGTTTCTTGGTTTTATAGCAGTAATATATGCGGTCCTGTCAGGTGTGCTTTCCCCTAAAATAGGAGGGATTGCAGACAGAAAAGACAATGATGCTGCAATGATAGGCATAGGGCTATCCATTTACGCGGCTGCGGTTGCAATACTAGTAATTCCGTTTGCATACCACAGTTACTTGTATTATATTGTAATAATTGGGGCAGCAGTCCTTGGCGTGGCGCAGTCTTTTTACCATCCAATAGGGGCAGCAATTCTGTCGTATACCTTCAAAAAAAGTGCAGCAGCAAAAATGGGGATAAACGGCTCTGCAGGTAGCTTTGGAAGGTCAATAATATCGGGCTTGTTTGTTTTTGCAGTAGCTGCTTTAGGGGTATACACTGGGATGTTCCTTCTTGCCTTATTCGCCCTTATTTCTGCAGCAATAGTATACTTTGGACTATCCCATTTTAAACGGAATGGAAAGGTAGCAAACAGAAAAACCAAAACTAAAATAGATAACATAGCAAAGCAATCAAAAAAATATAGGGGATTCCTAATCGCGCTCATGGCAGTGGTGTTTTTGAGGGCGATGTTCCTTGCAGGCACTGTTACCTTTATACCTAAGTACCTTGCTGCACTTCTTAAATCGAACGTTCTTATGGGGAGCGTTGTTTCTATAAGCTTTTTGTTTGCAGTTGCAGGGCAGTTGGTATTCGGCTACATAACAGACAAAAAGGGAGGAAGATTCAGCCTTGTGTTTACTTCTGTAATTCCTGGAATCGCTTTTGCAATTTTCTTGCTCGCAGGAAATAACGCGCTAGTGCTAACGGCCTCTTATTCTGTTTTTACTTTCTTTGCATTTACTGGCTTTCCGGTGTTATTGGGTTATGTAAACCAAAGTGTTCCAAAATCTATATCTGCAACTGCAGGGGGCGACGTATGGGGAGTCGGCCAATATATAGGGAACGGTGCTGGAATAGCCGTTGCCTCTGCGCTTACACTGTTTGTAGAGCTAGGTTCTGCATTATGGCTAATGCTGCTTTTTTTGATCCCTTCAATTATATTAATTGCATTTCTTCCCAAAAATGGAGGATTTGAATCGGCCAAATTGCGCATCGACGGAATTTGAGAAAGCAATAAATATCTTGTTGTACCAATATAATCCATCCCGTCTCACTTTCATGCTTATGAAGTGAGGAAATGACAGATATAGAAAAATCACCAATCTCGAAAGCAGGTTGGTATGGCGCATTGGCGCGCCTGAGGGAAAATCCAGACAGTAGAAGGGGCGTGGATATGGATAAACTCCTTTCCATGCAACGGAAGTAGGCGAATGCCGAAACCTTCTGCCGGCAGGCAGACCACCCAAGCTCTTTACAAAATCCTTTTAAATTACTAATTAGCGTTTTTCAGGTTTGCGACTTTAGATATTCCAAAAATAGGACATGGCATTCCCAGTGCCGAATTAAGCAGATTCATTTACAGTGGAAATTGTTTGCATAGGCTTCTTTTACAAATTTTTTATATGCGCACAGCGCCATTTGATTTGCTAATGCAACAGTTT
>JAVZPY010000070.1:0-2871 GCA_038881415.1 Candidatus Micrarchaeaceae archaeon | reverse complement strand
TGCGGAAGAATGGCTGCTTCTATCGGCTTTATATCAAGCGTGTGAAGCGCCTTTGATACTGCATTTGATATCGTATCCCCTGCTTTAACTATTACCTTTCCTTTTCCTATAACGACTTTGCCCTTCTGTATCTGGACATCTATCCCTGCTTGCTTGAGCTCTGTCACTGCCTGGCCTGGCTGCAGGGTTGTCTCGCCAGGCTCTATGGATATGTCATATGGTGCCTTCTGGTTTGGTTTGGCAGGCAGCTTTATTGTGCCTGCTTTGAATTCCTGGAAAAGTTCAAATGGATCCTCGTTTGTAAGCAGTATTGCGCATGTGCCATCTATCATATCTGCAAGCTTTGCTGTCCTGCTGTCTGATTTGAGTATCATTTTAAGCAAACTTTTCCTGCCAGATATGAATTTTGCTTTGCTCCTGAGCCTGTCCTTAGTCGCTTGGAGGAGCATGTCTGGCACGCCATCAAGCCTTAGTATGCCAACAGAGCCGTACTTAGCAATCTCTGCTGAGCCGCTCTTTACAAACATCTCCTTGGTTTCCCTTGTAATCATAAGAACACCTATATTATCCTCATCGGTTTGCTCATCGTGAGCTTAACATATGCAGAGCGTATGTTTTGCCTGCCAACCTTCTTTGATATATCGGCTATCACTTTATCTATGTTTGCAGCTATGTCTTTTGGCTCCATTGTCTCAACTCCTACGGTGCAGTGCACAGTTGGAAGGTACTTGCCCTTGCTCCTTATGGTTATAGAGCTGCCAGCATTTCCTATAACGCTTTTGACATCTGACCCCATTATTGGCTTTGGCATTTTATTTCTTGGCCCTAAAAACTGGCCCAGCGCTTTGGCGATCTGCGGCATCAGGCTTGGCTGTGCAAACATTTCATATGAGAGCAATTCGTTGAGGCGCGTTTTGTCGCTCCTTATCTGCTCCAATTCAGAACTTTGTATCACCTTGCTGCCGACCTCGTTTGCAGCTGCTATTATTGAGTTGTCATCTGCAAAAACTGCCACAGAGCTCTGCTTACCCTTTCCTTTTGGGAGCGATATAGAAAGGTTGAGCCTATTCTCTGGCTTTGTAAAATCTATCCCTTTAAAGTTTACTGCCAGCTCTACAGTCTGCGTAAACTTCCTTTTGCCCCTGTTTTCAGCTATGAACTTCTCGAGTTCGCTAGACGTATTTGCTTCCATTTAATCTATCCCTCCTGCAACGGATGCAGTAACTGCGGGAAAAGCAGCATATATATGTGCAAGGAAAGTTCTTTAAGTATTGCGTATTTGTGCTCTTTGCAATAAGGTTTTGCAAAAACTGCTGATTTATTATGCAAAATCTGCAAAACAAATGTTCAGCTACTCATATGGCTTAAAGCTGTGCAAATGCGCTGCAGGACCATATTTTGCGTCTGTGGTGTGGGAAAGCTTTAAATAGTGTGTATTTTATTTATAACTAACCTAGGTAATCTTAATGGCAAGTGGCGGCCGGATCATTACTGTTAGAAGTACTAATAGTAAAATGCAAGCGCAAAGCGCAATGGAATACCTTATGACTTATGGCTGGGCTATCCTTATAATTGCTGTTGCACTTGGCCTTCTTTACGTTCTTGGTCTTTTCAACCCTTCCCAGACAGTGGCGCCCTCCTCATGCACATCGCAAAGTGGTTACGTGTGCGCTGACCTGTCCCTTTCTTCTAACGGAGTTGTAACGTTCGAATTCGGGCAGGACACAGGCTTTACAATATACAACCTTGAATTTGCATGCACCGCCCTAGAGACGCCTGCAGGACTACCTAATCCAAGCAACGTTTTTACTCCCTCTCCAGAGTCCACGATGCTTAACTCCCAGAAAGAGTATGCAACAGCAACATGCTATTCTAGTACTGGAAGCAGGTTCAGCGCCACGCAGATAGGCACACTGTATACAGGATATCTGTGGATAAACTATACTGAAAACAATGCCGCGCCGAGCCCTTCAAACCCTTGGCTTACTGCAAAGGTTGCCGCATTTAGTGCAAAGACGCTGAGCGGATAATTACCGTAACATCATGAAAGCAGGGCCTTAATAGAGCCGGAACTCTTGATGGTGTTTAGCCCTATCTCTTCGCCGCCTACACGCCTGATGAATGAGGTTGCAAGTATGAATTTGCCGAATGCGGCAAGGCTTACGCTTACTATCAGGCGTTGGCCTTCCTGGCGTATTACCCTGATGTTTGAAGTCGAGTAATCAACTGTGCCCATGTACCTCATCATTTCAGCCATGAGATTGCTGGCAAACTTCTTCTCATCCTGCACTGTTGGATGCGACAGCCTTACCAGCACATACCTTTTCTTTTCCCTAATCATGCGATGCGCCGAATATATCTGGAATAATAGAATTTGAACTTGCTGCATTGCTGCGGCCTTTGCCTAACATTAATGAGAGCGCATTGAGCTGCATTGAAGATAGCAAGTAATTGCTATTTGGGGCCATGCTTGCAAATACGCATTGCACGCCAAGCTTTCTCATCTGGTCATAGAATCTTGAGGTGCGCCTTATAGACTTTGCAAGCTCAAAACCTGATGAAATTAGGATTCCGTAAAGAGGAATTATTGCTGGCACAGAATCCAACGCAAGATACTGAGGTATGTCATGGCCCAGCTCAAGTGTATCTGCAATAAGCGCCTTTGCGCCAGATTTCAGGAGCTGCAATGCAGCTTTCCCAGAACTTGCGTATGCAAACTCAGCATCGGAATATGGGGGGGCGCCCCTGGACTTTTCTATTGCAAAAACTTTGCTGAAGCCAAGCTCTTCGAACAAAGATTGGTCTGGCGGGCTGAATGATATTATGTCATAAAAGCGCATTTGATTACCGTGCTGATACTCCGAAAATATC
>JAVZPY010000069.1:0-2908 GCA_038881415.1 Candidatus Micrarchaeaceae archaeon | reverse complement strand
GGAAAAGGCTGTTCTTGGTGAAGGTGCACTATTAATGGCTGGCGGCAGCATGATGGTACTGGGCCTTGTAGGGCAGGCAAATTTCATAATTTTGGGGCTTTCTGCAGTGTTTTTTGCGGACCCAGCTGCAACAATATTTGGCGTAGCATTTGGAAGAGCGAAGCTGCCTTACAACAAAAACAAGAGCTGGGCTGGCAGCCTTGCTTACTTCGCAGTTCTTGGGGCAATAGGATTTGAGCTTGTTGGCCTTATTGGAGTAGCGCTTGCGGCCGCGCTTGCATTTATCGAAAGCCTTGACGCCTCCCTTGATGATAACGCTTCGACTTCGATAGCGTTCATAGTGCTTGTCAAGCTGGCCCTTTTATGAAGTCAAGCAGATTGCATTCTTTAAGTATATTTTTCAGTGCAGAGTAATTGCTTTTGTCGTCCCCCTCAGAGTTTACTGGGGTCTCAAGTATAATATTCATGTTCCTTATAAGCTCATTTGAGAACAGGTTTATGAAACCTTTCTTGCCTATAAAGCCTTTGCCTATATGCCAATGCCTATCCAGCCCGCTAGAAAGCGGAAATTTGGCGTCATTCAAATGTACCAGTTTTAGCCTTTTTATCCCTATATATTCCGATATTTCAGAAAACATTGCCTTTGTTTTTTGCTGCGATGTGAGATCGTACCCAGCAGCAAATGCATGGCATGTATCCAGACACAGCCCTACCCTAGTGCTGCCTATCTCCTTCATTGCAGCCCCTATGTCCTTGAATGAGGAACCTATGCTGTTTGTGTAACCTGCCGAATTCTCAAGCAGTATTGACACTCCCCCTTCCGAATCTATTGCTTCGGATACGGTGGAAACTAGGTTTCTCATACCTACGGCTTCGCCAGCGCCTAAATGCGAACCCATATGAACAACAATTTCCTTGATTCCAAGGGCGCTGCAATTCCTCATATTTGAAATTAGCATTTGAAGGCTCTTTTTCCTGATTTCTGCGTTTGGAGACGAAGGATTGCATAGATATGGAACATGCGCATTCGGGGATATGTCGCGTTCCGCGACTATGGATTTAAAGTTGGCTGCATCATCTTCCTTTATATCGGAGTGCTTCCAAGACCTAGAGCTGGTCGTAAATATCTGGAATGCACCATATCCAGATAGAGCGGCGCTACGCGCAGAATTTGCGACAGCGCCTGCTATCGACATATGGAATCCAAACCTCATCATCGCATATGATTTGCATGGAAAGGATTAAAATTTGGTTATTCAGGAATACCGCTATTATGCTGCATATCAGTTGCTTTTAAAAAGGCTCCAGTATAAAGTAATGCTGCAAGGATTGGGGGGTTGATTTTTTGAAAGTTAATAAAGGATTTAGTTATTATGACGTCGAGCAGTTTCTTAAGGAGGCGGGAGCAGAAAGGATCAATGAGAAAGCCATTATGAGTTTTAAGGAGGAGCTTGAGCAGGAGGTAAAAATGCTGCTCAGCGAAGCTGAGATATGTGCTACATACGCCGGAAGAAAAAGCACAATAAAGCCATCTGATATAAGCCTTGCCTCAGAATTGAGTACAAGGGGGGCACATATTGTAGTAAAAAGGGGCAGGCGACCACCAAAAAAAGCGAGGAATAGGGGGATTAGGAGGTCTGCAATCATAGATGCAATCGACCTAGAAGAACATAAAGTACTTGAGCAGTAGCGCGACTCCTACAAACAGCAGCTCTATTGCCCACATAAACTCGGATACCTGCCATTCTTTTGCCCGCATGATATTCATAGCAACATGCGTCCAGCTGTATATCCTTTTCCCATAAGGGGGTTCGAATGTGCCATCGTTTCTCAATTTGCCCAGATCTGTTACTCTGAACTTTTTCCTGAGGTGCAGGATAAATTCTATTATCCAAGGCATGAAAACTATAATTCCGAATGCCTCCATATTGCCCAATATCATGTCTATTATCATGGCCGCTCCAACGGCGTAAGTGAAGCTGTCTCCCGGTATCATTTTGGATGGGTATATGTTATAGAATAGAAATGCTAATAAGGTCGAAAACAGCACTCCAGATATCAGCGAACCGGTATATGTGCCGAAAATAAGGCTGTATACTAGCAGCCCAGCTGCTGCTATCAGCGCAGTGCCGGTTGCAATTCCATCGAACCCTCCAAGCAGGTTGAAGGCGTTTGCGCCGAATATTATAGCTAAAGGCACTATAATTAGTGGGTACAGTATCCCGAAATTCACATACCCGATGAACGGAATTTCAACTATTGAGACGCCTGCATTTACTGCCATTAGTGGTATTGCGCCCATCAATGTGAGAAGCGGCTTCTGCCACTGCTTTAACCCTTTTCTCGTGTCCATCATGTCTGTGGATTTAGTCATTTCACGTTTTACATTTATATCGTCCAGCAAACCAACTAATGATATAAGGAGCACACCTATTACAGCGGCGAATAGATATTCTATTGAGGCAACTGGGACATACAAGTTAAAGCTGCTTCCAGCCGCGTAGACCAATATGCCTACGCCAAAACCTAAAGCAAGTGCAATGCCTACGCCAGAAGGTACAGTAGGCTTATTTTTCTTGTTATGATCTAGTGCAACAACACCGGATTCGCGCATATAGCCCATAATAAATTTTGTACCTATTGTAGTGACGCAGAAAGCTATTATTGTAGGCACCAAAATTGTAAGGTATGTGTGGTACATGACAACACTTTTCTCTTTATCATTCAAGAATAAGTTATAAATTGTTAGGTAAGCGAATTGCTATAGCTTTTAACAAAAGACAAACAATAATAAGATTGCACACAAATCGTAATAGTCGATGCCCCCGTAGTATAACTTGGACAGAACGCGGGCTTGCGGAGCCTGTAATCCGGGTTCAAATCCCGGCAGGGGCGCTTTTTATTGCAA
>JAVZPY010000068.1:0-3195 GCA_038881415.1 Candidatus Micrarchaeaceae archaeon | reverse complement strand
CCAGAGTTAGTTATTGTGTTGCATAACATGGAAAAATCCAAGCAGCTAGAGGAATTTGCTCTCTCAATGCTCTCTAACAGCTCCTGCAGCATAAGCACAAAAGTTTGGCTTGTCCAGAACAGTATAGATTCTGAAGCGGGCCTGGAGAAGGCTGCGAGGATGAATTTGATGCCAAGCGTTTCCATCGCTGCATTCCGCAAAATTTCTGATGAGCATAAAAAAGCCTCAATTCTGGTATCCATGTTTGCCTCAAATGGTCCAGAAAACCTTATTGCTATAGGCCACAGCGTAGTATCATCAATCAGCTCACCAAAACTCCTCTGGGACATATGCCAAGCAAAAGGCATTCCAAAAGAATTGAAACCTTACGTAGAATCAAGGATAGAGTCTCTATCAAGGCCTACCCCTACCTGCATCAACATAATAATAAGGAAGGACTGGTAGCCACTCCTGCAAAATCACCGCACTTCAGCATTAGACGTGCGCTTTGCAAATGCTTAAATATCAGCTAACGCGCTAAGAATATTGGGGGTTGGAGATGAATGGGAAGAGGAGTAGAGGATTGGCCAAGTTCAGGTCTATGGATAGAAAACTCACAAGGCTTGAGTCAAAAAATGAAAAGCTCGCAAGGGAGATGGCCGAAGCGCAGAGAAAGCTGAGGGAAGTTGTGCAGGCAATGCCTTACGCAATGCCCACACAAAGCAGAAGCGCAGCAAAATGATATGCTGCGCTTCCCTCAGCTTCTTTTGAAGGGGAGAAATAACCCCTTCAAAGGTGCGCAGAGCTCTAGCAAATTAAGCTTGCCTGCTTTAGCAAAAAAGGAAAGCAGGGTATTTGGCCTTATGTCAGCGCCTATTTTTTTCAATGCTTGGGGATCATCCAAAAGGAGGTGAGCAGCGGAACAACGCAGTTTTACGAATGCATAAACGCAAGTGCAATTGGCACTACTTGCTTAGTATCTTTACAAGCTTTATAGTGAAAACAAGTGTCTTGCCTGCAAGAGGAGGGTTCATATTAACTACCGCATAGCTAGCATTTTTTGAAATTACAACCCCGCTCAGCACCCTTCCATTAAAGCTTGTTGTCACTATCTCGCCCACTGCCACGCTTGAGCTGTTTGAGAATCTGGAAAGCGGCACAGTTACTATAAGGCTGCTATTGACCTCGCCATATGCCTCTTGCGGAGGAAGCGTAACTGTTTTGTTTTCCCCAGGGTGCATCCCTATAACTGCCTCGCTAAATCCCTGTATAAGCTGCGTAGACCCTGCAGTAAAGTTAAGCGGCGCGTACCCAACATTGCTTCCAAAGACAGTACCATTTGTAAACGATCCTGTGTAATATACGCTTACATTGTCACCAGCAACTACTGTCTGCTGGCCAAGCAGGTTAGCAGCAAAAAGCGCAGCAACTGCTATTGCAACCATCGCTATTACAATCCCTATGTAGGCGAGTTTTGGAATGCCCTTATTTTTGTTTTTGGCACTTAGCTTAGGCTCCTCTATAGGCTTTTCGCCGATTCCAATGGCCTCCTTTACTGCTTCAGCAGAAGCCTCGATTTCGCTGCCAATGCCGCTATCTTCATTGTTAAGAATTTCATCCATAATAACTTGCAGAATATACAAATCGAAGCCTTAAAAGGGTTGCGCAGCTATGCATAACAGAAAAGTAGCCAAGCATAAAAGCTTTAAAGAATTTGCATGCCCTAAATATCAGGGTTTGCCCGCAGGAAATATGCATTATGTCTAAGCACCGAATAATACATGCAGATTATTCAGGCTCAAGCTTTATGCCTCCGCACGAAGTGATGGATGCTATACGCAGGTCTGTTTCAAAGGTGAACTTCTACCCATACGAAGGCTACTCAGACATACGCAGGGCAATAGCGTCATATTGTGGCGTAAAAGAAGAGAACATACTTGTCACCAACGGCGGGGACGAGGCTATAACACTAATAACAAACAAGTTCGGCCAGCGCGTCCTAATACCTGCCCCAACTTATGGGGAATACGAGCGCATAGCAAAAAGCCGCGGATACAGCATGCGCATAAAGAACTGCATGGACGAAAGCAACTCCTACAAGCTTAACTACACAAAAGGCGACCTGTCATGGGCAACGCTGGCATGGATATGCAATCCAAACAACCCAACAGGCACGCTCATACCAAAAGAAGACATCATGCGCGTTGTAAAGTCAACTAAAGCAATAGTTGTATCGGATGAGGCACATTATGAGTATGCAAGGAAAACTGTTGCAAAAGAAGTTAGCAGGCATAAAAATCTTATAGTGATAAGGACATTTTCGAAAGGTTTTGGAATATCCGGGCTAAGGCTTGGGTACATGATAGCAGATCCAAAAATAGTTAATATGTTCTCAATGTACAACCAGGAATATAATGTGAACAGAGTCGCGCGCGCTGCAGGCATCTCTGCCCTCAGAAACAAAGAGCACTACATGCATAAAATAGCAGAAGCTAAAAAAATTCGCGACAGGTTTCAGCGCTTCGCAAGGAGAATAGGGCTGTATGCATCAGATTCGAAAGCTGGTTTCGTTTTCCTTAAATTTAGGGATGCGAAAGAAGCAGAATACGTGCACAGAAAATTCCTCGATGATGGCATAATAACATTTACTGCTTCAAGCTCAGAGTTTACTGGTTTGAATGGGCCATACATGCGCATAGCCCTATGCGACCAAAAGGGCATGGAAGTAATACAGGATTCTCTAGGCAATGCAATAAAGGAATACAGGGCAAGCCATAAGTAGAAGCTAATAATCGTCATCAGCAATTTCTGCCTTTGCCTCGCCTTTCCTAAGCAAGCGTTTTGACAACTCCTTTCTGTAGCGCTTCTCCATCTTTCGCCTTATAGCGTCGGTCTCATCTTCAGCGACCCAAAGCGCCTTTAGCCTGTCTTCATAGTAATCCTTCTCTGAGGTCAATTCAGCAGTAACGTCAGATATAAAGGTTTTTACCATGTCAAAAGCCATGTCGGCCCTGTTTTCAAGGTGCGCCGCTACGTCGCCATTGCTATAGCCATACGGTATTGCAAAATTTATTGCAGAAGAAGTGAATTTGGCCATAAATTTCATTGAAGAGGCATACTTCTTTATGCCTTCGTATTCTTTGCCTTTCGGAAGAATCTTCTTCACGCTTTTAAGCGCTTTTATGCACGATGAATACTTCACTTTCTCGTATAGCT
>JAVZPY010000067.1:0-3204 GCA_038881415.1 Candidatus Micrarchaeaceae archaeon | reverse complement strand
AGGAATATTAAAAAGAAATTGCATAATTGCAGTACTTTGATTAGGATTTGTGCACAGTTATAACTTTAATCAAATACGAACTTCCATGCGAAGGGACTGGGCGGCATACAACTTCAAGCGTAGATATGCCTATCTTAGCAGTCCTTATGAAAACGTCTATACCCCTGCCTTCGCTTATTTGATCTGGATTGTATATTGCGTCTATCAGGTCATTCGAATTTATTTCTCTGCGCAGCATCATTCTAACTGCATGCTCAGTTAGTAGGACGTCAGAATTTGAGCTGCTTATCTCTACACTTGAGTTTGAATTGCACTCATTTGCGGCAGGGTTCAACTCTTGCCGCTTAAGCAAACCCACCATCTACCCGCTTATTTTCTTTAGGATGGTATAAATAGCTTTGCATAATGCAACAAAACAAAAAGCCAGTTTCAAATAAACCAGGCCTCAAAACGCTCGGATTAAGCGATGATTTGCAAGGGTGGCTGCGTGCAGTTGTGGCCAGATTAACAAAGGGATTTAAAAATTCAATGACTTAATGCTAACAATATCAAAAAATATTGTAGGGAACCTATCAGCATGGCCACATTCATGTTTAGTGGCTGGTGCGCGAAAGAAGTGGGCGCAGCCAATTTGGATGGCCCATGTAATGTCAGTATTGCATAATGCATGTTTGAGAATTTGCAGGTAGATTTTTTGAAGCTCGCATTTGCTTATGAATCCGCATTCCCATGGTTTAATGGCGGTATAGAGAAGAGAAGGTACAATATACTAAAAGCGCTTGCCAAAAACAAATCAAATGAGCTGCACATGTTCACGACATACAGGGAAGGAATGCCTGGGCGTGATTTTGTATACGAAGGCGTGCATTACCACTGCATAGGCAAGGCTGTGGACATAGAGAGCATGTATGCGAATGGGGACAGGCGCAGCATTTCCATGTCATTAAAATTTGCAATAGGCCTGTTCCTTAACCTTCTGAAGTATAGGTTTGATGCGATAGACACAGACGCTTTTCCTTTTCTACATATTCCGCTCGTACACTTATATTCCAAGCTTAGCAGAACAAAGCTGATTATTACTTGGCATGAAGTTTGGAGCAAAGAATTTTGGAGTTCGTATTTCCCAAAAGGAAGAGTGGTTGGCTACTTCTTCGAAAAATGGGTTTCTAAGTTGGGCGATATGTGCATAGCGAACAGCGAGACTACAAAAGAGCTGCTATGCAGTATATTTGGCGTAAACGCAAAAAAAGTGAAGGTCCTTGCTGCCGCTATAGACCGCGACGAAATAAGTTCGTTTGTAAGCTCAAATGCCGGAGGATGCGCAAAGCAAGACAAATTTATAGTAGTAAACAGGCTGGTCAAGTACAAGAGGGTAGATATCGCGATAAAGGCTGTAGCGAGGACAAAATTAAGGCTTGTTGTAGTCGGCAAAGGCCCAGAGCTAAAGAGGCTCAAGTCGATTGCAAACAGGGCCGGCGCAGGCAACAGAATAGAGTTCAAAGATGAGCTTGACACTGAATCGCTTTTCATGGAATTATGCACTTCCAAGGGGCTATTGGTCCCATCCCGGCGCGAAGGGCTCTCTCTCGTGACAGTAGAAGCCCTTGCAATCGGAGTGCCTGTAGTTATTGTTGAGAGCAGCATGCTTCCTAAAGAGCTTAGATCTTTGTGCATAATTGCAAAAGATGGAAGCTTCTCACAAATGCTAGAGGAAGTGGCCGGCAACTACAGTAAATACTCCGAGATGTATAGGAAATTGATCCCTAGAGTTATAAAGCGCTTTTCGAATGAAGATGCTGAAAAATTTTATGCGAATGCACTAAAAGCTTAGGATGGGCATTGCGCAGTTTCCGCTCGGGGCTGCGTAACTGGAGCTTTGATTGTGCGTTTCCTGCAATTGCAAGAGGCCATTGCAACCTTCAATATTTTGCCTTCTTTAATGATTCTATGATCTGCGCAACTAATTTGTCAGCTGCGGTTTTTATCATTGAATTTCCGAATGTAGCTACGGCCCCGCCTACGTTTACTTGCGCATTCCATGATACCTCAGAGCGCTTTGCATCTATCTCCTTTATGTCGAATTTCGCCAGGAAATCTATCGAACTGCCGGCTCCTGAGGCTGATCCCTTGAGCTCTGCATGGGACGGGCTCCTCATGCTTACTGGCTTCATCTTTACCTTGAATTTGCCTTTTATGAAAGATAAGCCTATGCTTACATCCATATTTACCCCATCCGGGGCCTCTGAGAAAGATTCTACTCCTGGTATAAGGCCAGCCATCTTTGATGGCGTTGTAAGAAGGTTGTATATGCTTGCCTGGGGGGCGTTTATCTCTGCTTTTCCGCTTAGCTCCATAATGCCACCAATACTTCTTTTGCAAATTATTTCCAAACACTGATGGTAAATAAAATTTGGCTTAATAATAAATATATTGTTTTGCATATAACAGCTGCGGTGAGCTTCTGTTCCCTAAGCCATTTGAGTATTATTCGCCAAAGAGCCTGGGCGAAGCTGTTTCTCTGCTTTCAAAGTTTGAAAATTCTAGGATAATAGCAGGGGGGCAAAGCCTTCTGCCTATGATGAAGCTTAGGCTTTCATCCCCGGACTGCCTGATTGACATATCTGGAATAAAGGGCCTATCTGGCATCGCATTTAAAAACGGCAAGGTGCTGGTAGGGGCTATGACAAGGATTTCAGAAATAGAGCGCTCTGAAAAACTGCTTAAAGCGCTGCCTGCGCTCAACGAAGCTGCATCGCACATTGGCGACGTTCAGGTGCGCAATATGGGTACAATAGGGGGAAACATATCAAATGCAGACCCAAGCAACGATATGCCTCTTGTGGCGCTTGCGTGCGGAGCAGAGATAGAACTGTACGGCAAGCATGGCGGCAGGAAGGTGCATTCTGAGAAATTCTTTGTTGATGCATACACTACTGATGCAAAGCACGATGAAGTAGTCACTGCTTTGGCTTTTCCAGAAGCAAAAGCAAGCGCATATGCACGCGTTGAAAGGAGGATGGGGGATTATGCATTGGCTGCATGCGCAGTTTCAATGGAGGTCTCGGAAGGCAAAATCGTAAAGCTGGCAACTGCATGCTCAGGGACAGCTTTGAGGCCTGTCAGGCTAGATGGCTTAGAGAATGAATTGGCTGGCAAGAAGTTTTCAAGGGCCTCAGCAGAAGCGGCAGTAGAGAAGGCTGCAAG
>JAVZPY010000066.1:0-3228 GCA_038881415.1 Candidatus Micrarchaeaceae archaeon | reverse complement strand
TAGCCACTATTTCCGGATGATGAACAGCTTTGTTTAAAAAGGTATACACTGCAACTCTCCTTATATACAGGTTCTGCATTATTTACCCAAGTGTAAGGCTTGTGGTTTATGCCATTAATGTTGACGTAGCTGTTTCCCTGTGAATTGACTTGCTTTGGTATCGTTATATTTGCATTTTGTATTGAATCTAGGCTGTCGCTTATGCTGTAAGTATAGTTGTAGCTGCATGTGTAATGCACCCCGTTGCTTGTCTCGTTTTCGACTACTGTTAGGTACTGAAATGGGGCTTGTGAGGATGGAAATACGCTTGAAAATTTAGTATTTGACAGAAAAGAGGGATTGTTTGCCTGGTCTAGATTCGCATATTTTGCATACCATGACCATATGCCGTACTGCGTCTGGGCCGGCACGCTTTTGTAGATAAGTGTATTTGTATTGTAGCCGTCCGATATATTATATGAGTGGGAACCTGAATTGTTTGTCTCGCCAACGTAACCAAGGTTGTCTAGATACGCTTGTGTCAGATTTACGAAATGCACTCCTACTATAATGCCGTTTGCTGGAGAATACTCAGACCACGAAACGTTCGTTTCGAGCGAAACATTTGTTACCAATGTATTCGCATTTGCGAGGCAAGCATCACCCGCAATTCTAGAGCTTGGATTGCCATCTATGTATTCTAGTGTATTGCTTTGGTTTGGCGTATTTGGGCATGTAATAAGATACTGGTTGCTGGCTAAATTTGACAATATTACATTGGCTATTACTGGAGTGTTGCTCGTTTGACCAACTTGCGATGCTGAAAAACTGCCAGACCCCGCATAATTGCCGTAATTGCCAGTTGATATTATGCTTCCATTAAGAAATGTACAGTTGCCGTTTGTTTCTGTATATGGGTTGCATTGTGGTGGTATGACTGGTTTATTGACAGTAACTGTAACCGATTCTGATGCAGTCTGGCCGCCTGCATCGGTTACGGTAAACTTTATCGTATATGAGCCTATTGAAGAAAATTTAAATGTGTAATTGTATACAGAATACCCTGCTCCAGAAGAATATGTCCCGTAGTCGACTTTGACTGGAGCTGAAGCAGAATATCCTCCAGAACCTGAACCTGAATAAGATACTGAATATGAATATGAGCGTGGCGAATACCCATTATTTGCTTCAACCTCGAGTGTAATGGGCCTGTTGACTACAGTAAATGGCGATGCGGGTGATATAGAGAGCGAAAGCAGAGGCACATATGCTGCGGCATAGATTGTATATGTGGATGGGGCGCATAAATGCGTGGTGCATGGAGTAGAGCCTTGTTGGTACGGGAAGGCAACATAATATTGCGACATGTTACTCTCATTCTGGTATACATTTTGCTCGGAGTAGTATTTTGGGAACTGTGCGGATGAGAATGGGTCATAGAACATAGCCGAACTTTCGTGGATTAAATCATAGTTTATTCCATTATATGTAACGCTTGAAGCCCCCTTTACCATATCACTTGCAACTGATGAAGGGAGCCCAGAAAGTACCATGCCAGCATAATAGACCCCATATATCCCTACATAGCCACCTGTAGATGGGGGGGTGTTTATGCTTGCGTAGCCAAGATTATAGCACTTGCTGAAACCAAAATCGCATGACGCCCAATAGCTCACCCATACTGCATCTGGTTTGCCAGATACTGTAAACATATTATTGCCTGCATAATAATTGCCAGGCCCATATGTCACTGTAGTATCATTATTTTGTACCTCGGTGAAAGTAAACGTGGCGCCGTTGCGGGTGCAGCTTGTTTGGCTGCCAGGGCCGTCATGCCATAAATAAATTATGCATCTTGAGCTAAACCCTTTTACGAGGGAGAAGTTTGTATAGTAATAGTTTGTTGTTATCTGCCTGCCATTTTTTTCATATATGGTCACAGAATAATTGGCATAATCTGAAGGAGGCTGGGAAGTCGTTTGATACGTAATTTGATTTAGAGTGGCATTTTGCTGGCTTATGTTGGCATGTGCATAATGCGAAAACATCAATATTGTCGCAATTACAAGCCCAGCATAGAATGCTTTTATGCGCATCTTTTTCACTCCTTTTTTTCTAGTATATCGCATCAATTATTTATAATGTTAGCAAGATAGAAGCATTCATTTGGTATCATTGTAAACAGCAAAATCTGCCAAAATCCTAGATATTTCGCTTGCTGAAGCAAAGATTTCTTCTGGCGCCATCTCAAAAGGCCTTTTTGCAGGCAATTTAGATAAGTTTATTGCAGACTCAATATTCTGCTTCTCGAATCCGATTTCTTTGGATGAATCTATGATTGCATTTGCTATTTTCTTTTTCTTATGCGACATCAATGCTGATATTACCCTAAACTCAGGGCCAGGCATCCTTGCAGAGGTAAGCTCTATTAGCGATGAGTCAACTTTTGGCTTAGGAAAGAAGTATGCAGCGGGCACGTGGCCCATTAATATTTTGACATTTAAGTATAGCGAAGACAATACGCTTATGCGCGAGTATTTGTCAGATTTTGGCTTTGCAAGTAAGTGCTCGACAAATTCTTTTTGAACGCATATCACTGCATTTCTTCCATGCTGTATTAGGTAAATAGCGAGCTTGCTTGAGGCGTTATAAGGAATGTTTCCGATAATAATGTCGTAGGAGCCAAGCATATTCTCCCCTAATGAGAAAAAATCAGAATTTATTAAGCGGAGGTTTGGGCTTGAAAAAGAATTATTCAGCACGTGGAACAACCTTGGGTCCTTCTCTACTGCCACTACCGAAACCGCCCTCTTGCATAGCCTTATGGTAAGCATACCTAACCCAGAACCGAATTCTACAACCCGCTTCCCATTAGCGAATTCTGCCTCATAATCTGCAAAATTTTGATCTATGAGAAAATTTTGCCCATAGCTCCGCTTTGCATTTAGGGCTTTTGCAGCAGAGACAGGGTCAAAGCTTTCCATCTTCTAACCTATAACAAAAGGATTTTATTATCTTTATCGGATTTGTATGCAATGGCAAAGACAAAAGCGCAGAGCGCATTGGAATTCATGTCTACTTACGGCTTTGTTTTCCTAATACTGGCAATAGTAATTGCAGTGCTTTACTTCTTCCTTAGCTTGCCAAAAACAATAGTGCCGCCGCAGTTCTTCTGAAGTAATGATTTCAGTGGGTGCTATTGAAAGGTCTTTAAAGAAAAATGGTTTCAATGTAAAACTTGGTACTGGA
>JAVZPY010000065.1:0-3231 GCA_038881415.1 Candidatus Micrarchaeaceae archaeon | reverse complement strand
CGCCAACAGACAGTATTTTTGATACCTTATCCTTTATGCTTTTTGCTGTATTTGCATCGTTAACCCGCATAGCCCTTCCATCTGTAAGCTTTACGAACGGCCCCTCTATAGAGTCAACCGGCATAGCTATACAACCCTTTCCGGGCTTTTCTACCTTTAGTTGGGTTCCTATAGCTATGAACTCGCCTAGAAGTATCATTGTGGCTGGGTTGAAGCCCTTTGAAGCTATACCAGTAAATCTAGATCTGCCATACCTCAGCCTGAATGAACCACTATGCTCTGGATATGCAAATATGGGTCTGCCGGCAACAAGTTCTTTCAGGAATACAGAAGAGTCGGCCTTGCCCTCTGCAGGTTTGGAGGAGCCTTTGTCGACCTTTATTACTTCGTTAAGCCAGCTCCAATCAAGCCCCACATTTTTTGTATGCTTTAGTACGCTTTTGGCTTTTTGCGCAATGCCCTCGCACATCACAAGCGCAACCCCTCCGCGTATCCTGTTGGTAAGCAGCTGCTCTTTGCCGTTTGCATCAAGCCTTTTTATGTTGCGGTGTATTCCTACTTCGAATTCTTCTGTCGGGAGGCCATCTATGCATACTGGGCAATTCTCTATGATACGGCGCATGTCTTGCTCGCTTGGAAGGTATTGGAGGCGCGCTGCGCGCGTATGATATAGCATTATTTCTTCCAAGTACCTCTCCACCTCTTTTGGCTGCGCTTTGTAAGAACCAATATTTAATATGCGCCTTGCATGATCTGCAAGTGCGACTGAAAGCGCTGCGCTTGTTCCTCCAGCACCCCTTATTGGGCCTGCATATACTGCAGCCACATAGTCGGAACCATCGGGATTCTTGTGCAGTTCTATTCCTTGAAAACCTTCTGTTGGCGCAACCAGTATGCCCTCTGTTAGTATGCAAAGCCCTACTCTTACTGCAAGAGTCATGCGCTTTTGCACGTCCATGTTGAATTGGTCTGAAGTGCAGACTATTCCAGCTATTGAAAAAGCAAGCTCTTGCCTGCTTTTTCCATCAGAATTTTTTCGTATAAGCTCGGCTAGACCGCTTATGCCCATTATTCCCTCCACCCTTGCTGCAAGATCCGGTGCAGGCTTTATCTCTACAAAAGGCTTTGGGTCATATCCCTTCGCCCTTGCTGAAGACGCAATTTTGTAGGCTCTGTCTACTTCCTCAGATATCATTTTGAAATATGCTTCGCTATCCATCTAATCATCATACTGAATTGAAATCTATATTTGTAAAAGTATAATCTTTCATGCTGAATATGGGCAAAAGGCATGGCGTTGGGATGTGGCCCTGCCTTATCTGGAATTCTGTCCTGCCCTGCCATGTACCGCTGTTTACTATCTTTACGCCGTGATATTCTGCTAGCCCATTCTTGTGTATATGGCCCATGTGCAGTATGTCTGGCGGCTCTTCGATTACCAGATTGTCATTTCTGCTAGGTACAACAACATTTCCACCATAAACTGGAGACAGATGCCTCCTTTTAAGCAACTCTATCATTGCAGTTTCTGGTTTTGAATAGCTCATCCCTGGAACGGCAGCAATAATAGAATCAAGGGAAGTTCCGTGGTATGCCAGTACATCCAGGCCGTGCAGGTTCATAATGCTTGGGTTTTGCAGTATATGGACATTGTCCTTGTCTACTTCAAGCATATCTGGAGAAAATGAAGGCTGCGGCTCAGCGCGCTGAACCGCATCATGGTTGCCGGGCAGCACAAAAACGTGTATATAATCTGGTATTGCCTCGATGTAACCTGCAAGCATCTTGTACTGCATATATATGTCTGGCACCGCAAGATCCTTGTCTTGCTCCGGGTATACGCCTATCCCGTCAGCCACATCGCCTGCCATTATTATATACTTTATTTTGCCTGCTAGTGTGCGGGATTTGTCATCTATGCCTCCTGCAAGCCATTTTATCATCTTTGAAAAATTCCTTTCCATGAAAAGTTTGCTCCCGACATGTATATCTGACAAAAATGCTATAGCTATGTCATCCTCAACCTTTTTTTGTGTCTTTATTGGAACGTCAGGCCACATTATTTCATTCGCAATAACAAATGGCCCGGATATCTTTCCTTTTACTGCTATAACTTCATCATTTATTATAGCAGACGCACTTGAGAAGAGCTCCTTGGCCTTTTGGGAGGATGAATTCATAAAGATTACTTTAGCTTCGGCTGTTTCGTCCTCCAAAACCACCATTATATTGCCATTCTTGGTAGTTATCTTAGAGGTTACTATGCCTGCTATTGCTACCTGCTTTCCGCTTGCAAATTCTTTCAGGCTTTCAAGCGAATTTATTATGCCAGAGCCATTAAGTCTTGAACCCAGTATGCTTTTTATCTTTTTCAGCCTGCTTCTGAAATACATTATAAAATCGTTTACTGTTCCTTCAGCACGTTCCACTGGCCTATTTTTTATTGAGTATATTGCATCTACTTCTGCAGCTACAGGCTTAAAATCAGGAGACTGAATGACCTCTATGGGCTCAGGAGCCTTGACTCGTGAGAGCTTAGCAACCGCCTTTTCTACATCGTCTTTTGTGGCGAAGTATAAATCGGATTCATTCTTCTGTATAGATGATTCTATCTCTGAAACAAGTGCGTCTACCTGTACTCCTGCAACCATATCTGCCGACACGTCGCCAGATAAGAATATCCTAGATTTGGATAGTTTGCGGGATATCTCCCCCAAGATATCTTTCAGACTGTCCATAAATATAATTATTCCTTAAGCGATTCGAGCATGCTAAGCACATTCCACAGCATAGTCCTGGCCTGAGGCGGCAGGTTTATATCATTGCTCACTCCATCTATGCTGTATATGGCGCCAGACACCCTCACGGTGAAATCAGTTTCGTTTGTATCGTTGAGGCGTGCTTTTGCCTCACCGACAGCGCTGCGCACGTTCTTTGGAACCGATGTGTCCGCTATTATCATGTCAATCTGTTTATTTATCTGCTCAACAGCATCGGCTAATTCCTTATCATCCATAATTTCACCATCACAATTAGACAATGTATGATTTATTGTAGCATATATTTAAGCATTTTGCGGGGAAGCGACTGGTGCGCCTTTTGGATTGGCAGCTTGGTCTACACAACAAGGTGGAGATATATCCTAGCGTATGAGCCTATCAGTATTGTAATGGCGGCTGCACATAAAGATATTCCAAGGCTCTTTGCTACGTTTTTCTTTATTGGTATACC
>JAVZPY010000064.1:0-3295 GCA_038881415.1 Candidatus Micrarchaeaceae archaeon | reverse complement strand
AAGATCCTCAAAGCAGAATGGCCTGTCGCAGTACGCACAAATGTCGAAAGCCTTACGCCACGGATGCCAAATGCACATTTCATTTTTCTTATCTGACCTGCTCTTTGCAGGTTCCTTTTCCGCTTCCGCCACAGTGTATCCTGCCTGGCTAGGCGTTTGCATAACGCTTGCTTTTGGCGCAGTTTTGGCTGGCTTTGCTCCAGCAACCGGTACATTTATGCGCCCTTGACGCTCTTTGAAGATTAAAAGCTCATCGGAGTCCATCGCCACTTAAAACATCTTCTTTGAACGCTCTATAGCATTTCTCTTCTTCTTTTCAAATATCCCCCTGTGCTTTGCGCAGCTTATGCAATAGTACACCTTCATCCTTTCAGAAAATCTTACGTCATTAGCTGTCCTGAGCTCTGTTCCGAAATGTACAGACTTCTCAAAAGCTACTGCTTTGTTTCTTGGTACCTTCCTGCCGCATGACTCGCAAGTGACCAGGGTTTCCTTTCCTCTCAATATAACACCTGTTAATCTATATGTGGCAAGGGTTAATAATGTTTTTCGCAACCCATATATAACTGTATTTAATGGCAATATACATAGTATCAGAAGATAGCAGACTTGCCATAAGGGCATCAAACATAATATCCTCAAGCGGCGGCTCTGCAGTTATAAGCGAAGCGAAATATTCTGCAGCAAGTATCGGAGCCGAAATTTCAGAAGCGCTCAAGGATTATGAAAAAGTGCTGCTTATAACGAGTTCCCCTGCAAAATATTCGATAGAGCTTAACAAAGTTGAGGGCATACGAGCTTATAATTGCAGGTCTAGCGGAGATTTTGAAGAAGCTCTTGAGGCAGACGCAAATGTGATAGTAGTTGGGGCCTCCGTCTTCGAAGGAGAATCGCAGCAGGCCAGTGAAATAATATCTGAGATGCTTGGTGCCCACCCCGCAAAGCACATCAAAATTCCAAAGGTAGCGCTATCTAAGCTGCCAGAGCTAAAGCTGCAGAGGCAGCAAGTCCAAAAAATGCAGAGAAAAGCTGCTCCGCGCAAACCAATAATGGATTCACTTCTTGGCAAGTTTGAGGAGATAATGTTGCCTAAAGGCTATGAGGAGGAAAACGGCGAGAAAATAGAGAAACAAAAGCCAGACTCAGACAAGCAGAAAAAGAAGGGTTTTGGCAGCATTAAAGAGCGCCTCGGTGTTGAGTAATGGAAATTGCATGCGAAGAAATGCTTTGGCTGTCCATTCCTTCGCTAAGGCATGCAGCAATAAAGGAGCTTGCTAGGAGGGGCGCCACTCAGCAGGATATAGCTTCTTGGTTTGGGGTATCGCAGGCTTATGTCAGCAAAGTACTGAGCAGCCAAATTTCTAACCAGGCAAAAAGACTAGTTCGCATTATAGAAATGAAGAATCTTCATTCCTCTATAGTAAGCATAGCGCTTTCAGGTAAGGGCAACGATGCAATAAATTCTGAGATAGACAGAATTGCATCAAGCAGGCGCATGGCAAATGCTTTGCGCCTGAGCGGTGCGTATAAGAAAGCCAATGGTAGAAGAAGCCCATCAATCCTTGCGAGATAGTATATCGCTCCATGCGCTTTCAATCTGGGCCCTTGCGACATCCTGCTTCCTCCTAAATCCAGGCAGTATCGAATCTGAGAACCTAATGCCTCTTGTAGAATCATATATCTCTTTCATGTATGCGAGAAATTCTTCTGCGTCCTTTGCCCTGTCAGAGCCCAGTGCCTGAAGTACCTCCCTTTTAAGCTCTCCAACCACATCCATAAGCCCCAATATGTACGGCTCTTGCGGCACCCCAACCTCATCGCATAGCATTATTCGCCTTTCTTTAAGTATCCCAAGCAATATTTTTGCTTCAGCGTATTCCTGCAGTGGCTGGACAGAGTAGAATCCCATACCAGAGCTGTTTGAATCTTTTAGCAGGCTGTCCTTTCTGGTTGCAAGCTCTGATACTATCTCCTCTGCCCTTTTGATGTCTGATACATGCATAAGTGTTATTGCCTTTGAGCAGAGCTTTATCAGCTCCCTAGATTCATTCAGTATACTGTCCATCTGATTCTGCTTTTTTTCCAGTTCCGAGTATATGTTTTCTATGCTTTCCCAGAATTCCATTTCTTCCACCAATTCCTTCCATACCAAAATATATACTGTTGCGCATAGCCTGCATATTCGCCCCATCTTTCCCTTGCAAATTCATGGATTTTCGCAATCCCTGTTTTCTTGCCGCCAAAGTATGCAGCCTCAATAAGTCTTTTTATCCAGGTATCTATCGGGAAGGCCTCCAGCTTGCCATAGCCCATAAGAGCTATGCAATCAGCAACCTTATCCCCTACCCCATCTATTTCCATAAGTTCAGCTTTAAGTTCTTCATATCCAAGCTTTCCAAGTTTTTCAAGATCCAAACTGTAGCTGCAGTATTCCGCCGCGCTGCGTATATATTTGGTCCTAAACCCTGCGCCGCATTTTGCTATGCTCTCTTCAGTTGCGTGCGCAAGCGTCTCCTGGTCTGGGATGCCTTTGCCTGCAACCGCTCCGTCAGTGGAGAAAACTGGCTGGCCATGCACCTCCATGAGCCTTTTTGTTATCTGCCTTATCCTTTTTACATTGTTGAACTGTGATATTATGAATGTAAGGGTAGTTTCCCATGGAAGGTTATGCGTTAACCTCATCCCATAATATTCGTTTATGCCTCCCTCTATAAAAGGGTCTGTGCCTATCTTGCTATATACATCTTTTATGTCCTCCCATGCCCTGAACCTTCTATAAACATCAGCCTCTACGGCCTTTTTGAGGTTGCTGTAATCTCCAACTACTCTCCCGTTCCTTCCAACTCGCACCATTACTCCAGCATACGGATAGCTTATAATGCCTGCTTTTTTATCATAATCGCCAAAAAATGTCAATGGCTGTGCGCTCTCGAATGTATGCTGCATATTGAATTCTTTTTTAGACAAAAGTACCTGCTGCTGTGCCATCATGATAACCTTTTATGCAGATATTCCTGGAGCTCCGATACCTTTACCCTTTCCTGGCTCCTGTCGTCCCTATTCCTTACAGTAACTGTGCCAAAATTATCTGATTTTTCATCTACTGTGTCAAAATCCACCGTTATGCATAGGGGCGTACCTATTTCATCCATCCTAGCGTAGCGCTTGCCTATGGAGCCGGATCTGTCATATAATACAATATAGCCCTTGATGCTGCCTGCGATTTCGCGCGCCTTGCTCTCAAGCCTATCATCTCCCTGCAATGGGAATACTGCCACATCGCACGGGGCAAGTG
>JAVZPY010000063.1:0-3399 GCA_038881415.1 Candidatus Micrarchaeaceae archaeon | reverse complement strand
CATGAATTCACTTTGCCGAAGCTCACATAGTTTATTGTTGTGGTTGTTGCTGCGATTGGAAGCGTTTCAACAACATGAAGAAATATTAGTGCAGCAACTAATACCAATACAGCAGCAACAGATATGCGCATCATCTTTTTCCTTCTGCGCTTCTTTATTTCCTCCTGCCTCTTTTTGTATTCTTCGAACTTGGCTTTTATTGGCGCCATTGTGCTCTCAGGGGCGCCCTGGGCCTGCAGCCCCTGCTGTTGTATCCTTTTATAAATATCTTCTATATGCTGCTCTGCTTCTTGCACGTTTTGCGGCTGTTGCTGGGCCTCCTGCCCAGCCTGGGATTCGCCCTCTTGCGGCCCATATGCATATGGGGCTTGAGGCACTGCATAAGGGTTTTGTTCAGGCTGCTGGCCCTCTTGAGGTACCTGCGACTCAGGTCCAGCAACTTGCTCTTGTCTACCTTCGGCGCTTTGCTGGGGCTGCTGCTGGCCCTCTTGGCCTGTGCTTGCGCCTCCGGCATTTGGATTTTGGTCAGAGCTTTGCTGCTGCGGAGGCTTCTGCGCTGCAACACCCTGCTGGCTTGGCTGCTGCCCTGCTGGAGCTTCTTCGCCACTTGGTTGTCCTCCTTCTTCAGGCCCCTCAGTCTGAGTGTTGCTCGATGACAAAGCCGATTCATAAGTGCTGGCTGCATCAGCCTGTTCAGATATGTGGGTTTGCAATTCAGCAGAATATGGGTTTTCCGGTAGTTTAGTGGCCCGTTTGCGCGGCCTTTTTGGAGGGGTTGGCGGCGCCTGCGGCTCGCCATCTGCATTAGTTGGGGCTTTCTTGGGCTTCCTGCCCTTTCCCTGTTTCTGGTCGCCACCAGCATCTTCAGCCATTCTATTTACCGCTAGCCTTGAATATTAACTTTAACACTAACTTTTTATTAATATTAATACCAAACATCATAAATATTTATTATAAGGTGCCCCGGTAGCTCAGTGGCAGAGCGTTTGTCTCGTAATAATGCAGCCCCTGAACCAGGATAAGCGACTGGAAAACAAAAGGTCGAGGGTTCAACCCCCTCCCGGGGCTTAAGACACTCTAGGAGCTGCTGGGAAGCGACAATTAGATTGCTGCAAGACTGCCAAACTGCTTAATGGAAATGGGCATCCTGACCTGGCAGGGTTCTCTATAAGCATTGAAGGCGAAGGCATTTTAGTAAGCATAGGGCGAAAATTTGGATGCTTAAACAAAACCTTCAATGGAAATTGCTAACTAGCTCTTTTTTGATATTTTTTGAATAAATTAATGCCAGCCTTTTTGCGCAAAACTTTTAAATTTTGGAACAGAATCTGCTTTTATGGTGCATGAGAGTTCCTTATGCTATGTGATAGAAAATGGCAAAGTACTGATGCAGCTTAAAGGCATAGGCACGCAGTATGTTGGAAGATGGGTGGCGCCGGGAGGCGAAATACTTGATGGCGATTCGCCAAAAGCCAGCGCCGCAAGATGGACCAGGGAGCAAACGGGCCTTGAGGTTACCGAGATGCACCTTTTGGGCAATATAATATGCTTGGTAAACAACAATATAGACAGGATAGTCTACGTGTTTAGGGCAGATTCCTTCAAGGGAAGCGTTGCCGGTACTGGCGGCATACTCCAATGGTTCGAGAAGGGCAAAATGCCAAAGGGCAGCACCTTTTATTCGGATGAAATATGGTCAAATATGGTGTTTGACGGGAAGAAGTTCTCCTGCAAACTGTATTTCAGCAAGGACTACATTGCGCTCCTGAAAAGCGAGATTGTGTAACCAATAGATATGCACCCTGATTGCCAAAGATAACCGGAAGGTTTTGGTATTTGGCGTCAGTAATTTATATTTATTTTGATGAATGCTTAATCATGTTGACAAGGAGCAAGGTAGTAGAGGCGCTTACTGAGTGCAAGGACCCTGAGCTTGACGCGGACATAGTTAACATCGGGCTGCTTTACGGGATCTCGATAGACGAGTCCAACAATATAAAGCTCACTCTTACTATGACTTCGCCTATGTGCCCAGTAACCAGCATAATACTGGCTGACGCGCAGCTCAGGCTTGAAAAGCTTGAGGGGGTTGGCAAAGTTGAGATAGACCTAGTATGGGATCCCCTCTGGAGCCCTGAAATGATGAGCGACGAACTTAAGTATAGGGTAGCATGACCTGCTTATATGTTTATAAATTATTGCTTTGTTATACTCCACTATCGGCTCATTTTTGAAATGGTGTTTGATTGGGCAAATTCAGCGATTTCGCCATAGACGAATGGCTATTAGAAAACATGAGGAGAATAGGATTCCTAAACCCTACGGAAGTGCAGGAAAAAAGCATACCTATAATACTTGAGGGCCACGACATTGTTGTCAGGGCAAAGACTGGCACTGGCAAGACTGGCGCCTATATGGTGCCAGTGCTCCAGAAAATCAAGGGAAAGAAGGGTGGGGTGCTAATGCTTGTAATACTGCCTACAAGGGAGCTTTCGCTGCAGGTGTACCATTTTGGTAGGCAGCTGGCACGCGGCACAGACATACGGGTCGGTGTGGTATACGGAGGCGTATCTATAAATCCACAGATAGAGAGGCTGCATGAGGGCATTGATGTGCTTGTAGGTACACCGGGAAGGCTGCTAGACCTAATAAACCGCGGAGAGCTTGACCTTTCAAAAGTGGAATATCTGGTGCTTGATGAAGCAGACATAATGCTTGACATGGGGTTTATAGACGATATAGAGCAGATAATATCAAAGACTGAGAAAGAGAGGAGGCACACGCTCCTTTTCTCTGCAACAATGCCTAACGAAATAGTAAAAATAGCGGACAGGTACATGCGCAACAAAGTAAGG
Source organism: Candidatus Micrarchaeaceae archaeon (assembly GCA_038881415.1). Lineage (GTDB taxonomy): Archaea > Micrarchaeota > Micrarchaeia > Micrarchaeales > Micrarchaeaceae > JAJZYW01. The sequence continues at coordinate 544 of JAVZPY010000063.1, read as the reverse complement.
CTAAGCATAGGCAGCGAGGAGGACATAACAGCAGAGCACATAAAGCACCTGTACTGCATATCTAGCAGCTCGTTCAAATTTTCAACGCTTCTGGCTTACTTGAAGAAGTACAGCCCAAAGAAGACTATAATATTCACAGCCACGCAGGGAAGGACCGAGAACATATATTCCATATTGAAGCACACAGGCTACAAGCCGCTTATACTGCACGGCGGGCTCACCCAGGCAAAGAGGGAGCACCAGATAGGGGAGTTCAGGGAAGAGCGCGGCGACATACTTATAGCGACCAATGTGGCTGCAAGGGGCATTGACATAAAGGAGGTAACCGACATAATAAACTTTGATGCGCCTGACGACCCAAAGGTGTATGTGCACAGGGTTGGGAGGTCTGCCCGAATGGGAAGGGAGGGCAGAGCCTTTACTATATTTGAATACCAGCAAATGCACATGGTTGGCGTAATAGAGAGGATAGCTGGAGTGCATTTGGAAAAGATAAAGCTTGACACGAAGGAGTTTGACAGGATAGACTTTGGAAGGATAGTTA
>JAVZPY010000062.1:0-3406 GCA_038881415.1 Candidatus Micrarchaeaceae archaeon | reverse complement strand
CTTGCTCAAGTACCTTCCTATCTCGTCAGACTTCCTGCGGGCTTTGTCAGCTATCGCAGCTATATTGCGCACCATGGTCTTTGTGCCCTGCACCATAGAGTCTACCTTAGGTATCGTGAAATCTTCGCTTGCAACACCCTGCATTGGAGATTTTGACAGCGCCCTTTCTAAAAGCTTCTCATATTCATCATTTGACATTGCAGCTCACATTTAGATATCTAAGTCGAATGATATATATTACTTTGTTAAGTTATGCAGAATGCTCTCAAAAACTATTTATGAATTGGTATGCAATCTAAATATGGCAGATAGGCTGGGGAGCCAAGGGTTCCCTGTGACGCAGATCCCTTTAATGGCGGGCCAATGTGCGCGCGGTGCAGTAGCTGTTGCGGCGGGCCCCTGCTTAGGCGATGAGGCCCCGCCCCGATAGGTGGTTTTGTGTGTGAACCAGGCCAGGCCGGAAGGAGCAACCTTAAGCATATGGCTCTCCCGCAAAACTTGTAGGAAGCGTGCAAATAAACCATGCTTTCGGGATACGGAACCGAACTGACGCAGGATAAGCTTTCCGCAGGGCTGCTGTGCTGTGCGCTCTTCTGCCGTTATTTGCCTTGCCTGAAGGAACATATAAAAAGTGAGAGTTAGTAAATAACTGCGAGCCGGGGTCGCCTAGTGGTAGGGCGGCAGCCTGCTAAGCTGTTTAGTCAGAAATGGCTTCCGCGAGTTCGAATCTCGCCCCCGGCGTAGAAATTCAGGGGTGGTTTACCCTATCCAATAGAGCGCAGAATTGCGCCTATTCTTTCAGAAAGCGCTTCTATGGTACCATTATTCTCTATTTTATAATCCGCTTTTCTTATCAGCACATCAAGCCCGTATGCCTCTTCGCCAGCAGGCAGCAACCCTTCTCGCTCTTTTTCATCGCGCTCTAGAAAAGCTTCGTATGTCCTGGGATCTCCTGGCCTGGCTCTGTTTACCATTCGCTCGAACCTCAAACGCTCTGGGGCCTCAATGGCGACAAGCACAGTATGCTTGAGCAGTGAGCGTATCCTGTCATATTCTTCTACCGTTCTTATGCCTGTTATTGCATAGCCTGATTTTTCATCTGCCAAGATTTTTTTAATTGCCCAATCAGCAACAACACTTTTGCCGTATCTCTCCCGTATGAACTTTGAAAATTCGCGTATATCTCCAAAAAATTTTAAGGCTTCTGGATCTTTCGCCATTTGCTCTCTTACCAGATCACCCAGCTCAATTACTGTAAACCCTTTCGACTTGAGAATTTCTGCAGCAGTGCTTTTGCCAGAACATGGATATCCAGTTATGCAGATAATTTTTATATCCGCCATCATTGCTATATATTTTATCGCAAGCTTATTAGCTGCATAAGAACAACAGTCGCCATGGTGCGCAGTTTTATTCTGATTATATAATGGTTAATGCATTCTATAAATTTGCTTTCGCTTGAAACTTAAAAACTGCAGTATAAGGCTTTACCTCTTGCTTTTCGGAGTGTGAAAAACTTTTTTGCCTGAACTACATGAAATGCACATTCCTGATTTAAAGTCAAAGTGGGCATCGCAGAAATGGCCGCCGCAAGAGCTACAAGTATTTGATGCTAGCTTGCCGCACTTCTTGCATAATGCGAATATTTCTGGCATAGCTTTTACCCCTATTACCATAGAAACTTAAAATTCCTATTTTATTATAATCAAAATCATGAAATGACAAGTTTATAAAGCTGATGTGAGATATAGAAGTAGGGGGTATGGGTGCGGGTGTTGAAGCGCATTGCCGCATTTACGCGCATAAGAATGCAATTTTGCAAAAAGAATCCTATAGTGTGTGGTTCTCTGCACCTTGCTGGCGCAAGTGCCTATGCACACACCTCTCTCCTTGGATCTCGCCAAACATGTATTGCATTTGATGCATGCAGTAACACGGCATTATGCACCTTTTTGTCTGGCATTTAGAAGAACCCGCACCGCGCCCTTTTCATTTGCTTTCCTTGCTAGCTTCTGGATTCCGAAGCTCTATTATACCTTCTAACAGCTCTTTTGCCTTGCTAAATGAAAGCGGACGCATGCCTTTCTCTTTGGCATATTTGCATTGGTACATTATTTGCGAATCAGTTATTTTTGTTGAACTGTCAAGCTGCCTGCACCTATTTATATAATCTAGTATAATTGCGAAGGCTTGGTCTATCTCCATTTTCTTAACATTTACAAGGTATGGAGCAAGTATTAGGCCTACAACGCGTTGCCTAACGTCTGGTATAGGATTTTCCAGTATGTCTTCTATCCATTCAGTACTGTGGCCATCAATAGACAATTTCGGCTTGGGTATACGCACATATTTGGCATACTCTGCTATTTCTTTTGGAATCTTGCTTTTAGGTATTGGAAAACCGTTGGAAATTGCAGATTGGATAGGGCCAGACATAAATCCAGCGGCTTTCTGGAAATTCATATACACCTTGCCAGAAGAAAGTTGCTGGTTTATAAGCTTAAATTGGTTTTCATGTGGGGCCATAGATAGGTATTTAGTGAAACCGATTGAATATTCTTTGCCGTCAAATTCCACTCCCACTCCCAATTCTGCAGATATCCTTAGCAGCATGTCCTGCCCGTCTAGGTAAAGGAAGGATGAGCATCTAAGTGCTTCTGCGCGGGCGTAGCGCCGTGCAAGATCACTGCGCTGCAGTGAACTTGCTAACATCCTGGCATACGGATACGCCATAACGCTGTCAAGCTTTGCAGAGTCAAGGCGCAGCCTGTAGGCTTCAAGGCTGCCCTTTGAAATGGCTTCAGAAACGCGTGCTATTGCGCCTTTTATAATCCTCTCCTTTGTTTCTACCGAAGTTAGGTTTGAAGAGCTTTCGCTCACAATTTCCTTTGCTTTGGAAGTAAACGGGTACTTGTAAGCGAAATCAAGATCTGCTATTGTATACATTTGCACCATATAGCATACGATTAAAAGGCTTTTAAGGTTAAACTATCTTTGCTAAATGAAGGGGCTGTACGCTAACCTGGCAGACTACCGGCCTCGGGCGCCGGCAATCCGAGTTCAAATCTCGGCAGCCCCATCACTTGTTTTAGAAAGAGAAGAAAGGGTTCAGATACAGGATTAGCTCTCAATATTCTTACAGTAGCAATTGCATTAGTAATAACACTTGTACTTGTATATATTCTCAATCTTCCAGCTATGGCACTTGCATACATAACAACACTTTATATTTTAGCCGTGTTCAATCCATACGTTTTTAAAGATAGGAAGCAACATAAGTTAGAAAAGTATGTCAAACATATCAGTTAAACATAGGGCTAATGGCGGAGGTATTTCTAGCCCTCATATTCGTAGGAATAAAATTTATGGTATAGATAGGTCTTACAACTACCGTATTTTTCTGCAT
>JAVZPY010000061.1:0-3408 GCA_038881415.1 Candidatus Micrarchaeaceae archaeon | reverse complement strand
GCGTCAGTAAGCTCTATATTCTCGCCGGACCTTGGTATGTAATTTACAACATCCTCGTCCAGCACATAAACAGCAGCTATTGCTGTGTTTGCCACAGGCATTTTTGGCTTCTCAACGACTTCCTCTACCACATATGCGCCGCCCCGCTTTGCGCCGCACTTTGCTATTCCGTATAACTGTGGGTCCTTAACCCTGATAAGGGAGAGCACGGATTTGAAGCTGCTGCCCTTAAGCCTCTCCATTATCTCATAGTCCAGTATAACCCCGTCCCCAGCATTCAGCATGAACCTGCCATTTATGCCCTTGCTCCCAGCTAGGACAGCATCTCCAAAGCCTTTTGTCGCCCTTCCATTCTCTACAGACACGTCACACGCTCTTTTTATGTATTCGTATGTCACTGAGTCTGCAGGGTCTAGAACCACAGTTATGTCATTTATGCCTATCCGTTTCATCCTGTATATTGCACAGTCTATTATTGGCCTTATAACTATGCCTTCATCCCTAAAATCGTAAATCGGAAGCATTACCTTCCTGAACAGACTGCCAGTATGGGCGCGGACGCCAAGCCCTGCAGCAGTTATTAGACCCTGCATAGCCCATAATCTCATGTAATGCTTAAAGGCTTAGCCTTTTCTTCGCCAGGCCTTGTTATGCCGCGCCATTTTGCCATGCGCGCCTGCCCTCCACCCATAGATTCCGATGCCTATTGCAGCAAACAGCGCGATGAAGCTTAATGCCCATGCAATGTCTGCATAGGTCTGCAGAGTATAGTAAATTGTAATTGTGTAATTGCCTGGTTTGTCAATGTACCATGCATTTGCGAAGCCATTTACCAGCAGGTGGTTTTCGCTGCCCACATTGGTCCCATTCTGGTAGTACGCGTTCCATGATCTGTCGTAGCTTTCCCTGAAAATTAGGTAAAATGGGGTTGTGGCATTCTTTATATGCACTGTAACCTGTGTCGGGTTGACCTGCACAAAGCTTACTGCTGGCTTTGAGAAATTCTTTATCGTGTATGCCACAAACTTTCCTATAGGGCTGAAGCCGTCGAATGACGCCGGGTCATAGAGCGAGAAGTTCTGTATTGAAAAGTTGCCCCTAGATATGTAAGAGAACACCGTGCTCATATTAGCTGAAGGAAGCACCTCTGCATTTGATGCATACACAAGCGGAAGGTATTCCTTATCAAGGTATACTGAGCTTGGACCTGAGGAATAAACAAGCTGCATCTCTGGGTCTTGCCTGAGATTTTCATATATCGTGTTCATCGAAAACTCTGTAGTGCCTACAACTGAATCCCCCTGCACTATTATATACTTTATCCCAAGGATGCCGAATATATTCTGCAGCTCTGCGCTGGATCTGTTCAATACAGAAGTCTGAGCAGCATAGGCAGTTACAAAATATTCTCCGTAGCTTTCAGGGAAGAAGAGCTCATTTTGGGAGTTGTAGCCGCCTGGGAATACAGACTTGTGCACTAAGTATGCATATATGTCTGTGCCCCTGTACCACTTATCGAAATGGTAGAATGGCGCCTGCACAGGGAGAGCTGCAACGTTGAAGCTGCCGTTTTGGCTGTTTATGAAATCTGATATTCTGTAAACATGCTGTGGAATTGAAAGACCTTTATATGAGTAATAGTAGGCGTACTCGCCGTAGTATGCTATTATAAGGATAAGAGAGACCACAAATGCTGCAAATGCAGAAAGCAGACTTTTTCTTGCTAGGGGCTCTTTAAACTTCTCGCTGGCCTTTTCGTATATGAATCCAGCGCTGATTGCTGCAAGGAAAGCATATGAGAATTGGACTATATAGTACAGGCTAGAGCCTGAATACCTGAATACAAGAAGCTCCTTTATGTGGCTAAGCAGAAAGCTAAAGACTGCGCCGAACGGCGGGCTAAAGTTGTCGTAAATTAACATTATGAAGAAAAATGCAACAAAAACTGAGAGCACCATTGCTTTCTTTTCCCTTTCCTTTGTGCTTGCTACAAAGAACAGAGATGCTAGGGCAAGCCCAACATATGAGATTTCGTAGTATTCAAGAAGGTATGCCTTTTGCTGATAAAGCTGCAATGAGGTAAATATGTTCTGGTAGTTATAATTCCTTATTATCGCCTCTGAGCTGCTGTTGAAGAACTGGTTTCCAGCCTTGTTTGTAAACATATACGCAGTGGAATACATACTCATATTTATCAATATACCTGAAAAAACAGCTATTGCGAAAAGAGCTAATGCAAACTTCTTCCTCCTAGACAAAAGCACCATAACAAGCATTATTATTGCGACTTCCAAAACGTCCTGTATTGCATACGCATCTCCGCCCATAGAGAATAGCATAGACAGGGATAATATCAGCAGCGACAGGTTAACCCCATATGCTGGGATTGCTGGGCGTTTATTGGATCTGTTTATCTCTTTATATAGAAGGTATGCAAACAGGATTGATACTGGGAGAAATACCCCAGTAAGATTATAGCCTGGGCCATTATTCACTGCAGTGTAAAAGCTGAAAATCGCTATTCCAAGAAATCCGGAAAGCGCCTTGGCTTTTACCGAGTATTTCTCAAGGACTTCCCATACTAAGAAGAAAATTCCGAGATTCCCTGCAGCAATAAGAAGCCCAAAGTATATTCCTGATCCAATCCCCTCACCGAATATTGCAACTATGAAGAAATCAAGCAAACCGGGTATTATTCCAATCGGGGAACCAGTGGCAGTTATAAAACCAGTATAATTAAGCGTTGTCCATATGAAGAATTGATTATAAAGGGATGTTAAGTATGACCCAAGGCCAATGTAATTTACCAGACCAGAGTCTACATTGTCAAACGGAGCGCCTTTGAACAGCCACAACCCCTGCGCTAGCGACAGAGCTATTATCGCTATTGCTATGTATTTTTTGTATCTGGAAGCTCCCATTACAGCACCCCGGTAAGTATAAGGATTTATCTAACCTATGCATAATAATTTTACTGCGGTGCAATGCTTATGAAAATATGCATAATAAGTACAGCCAAGCCGCACAAAGGAAGCGGCCTGGGGATTACTGAATACGCATACCAACTGGAAAAGCATCTTCGCCTATTGCTTTCAGAAAAAGATGTTGTTGAAGATATATATGGATTGGCAGATTCTAAGAGGAACGACATTGCCGGGCTCATAAAAGTTAACACATCATTTAAAAGGAAGCTGAAAGCCTACTGTTGTTAAGTATTATTAACATTATATGTTTATTTAGTTTGAAAACTTAAATAACTGCAGTGTAAATATGCTAAAAAGTAGTGCAACAGCCCCAAAGGTTCTGTTTTTATATTATGACCCAAACCCATTTCATGCAAAGATGGCAAAATCTGTAAATGCCACGTTCCAAGCTGCACCAAACCTAAAATCGGAAAGTAGCAACATG
>JAVZPY010000060.1:0-3428 GCA_038881415.1 Candidatus Micrarchaeaceae archaeon | reverse complement strand
ATCCTGTCCCTTCCATCCTTTCTCTTTTCGAACCTTTCCAGGAGGGTGCTTGTATCAGCCTCCAAATAAAAGATTATGTCGGGCTTTGCAATTTTTGCCCATGCGCCTATTATTGGGTACAGTATCTTGCTTGGCCCGAATGACTCGCGCTTGCTCTCAACCATTACTGCTTGCAGCATGAAAGAAAACGCATAGGTAGATCTTTGCATTATATGCACATTATATTCGTCTCCCAATCTTAGCGCGTCCAGCTCCATAGCCAAATACCTCAGCGTGTGTATGGCGCCTGACCTAATGACATCCCTCAATTCGCTTATTTCGCCTTCATCAAACTTCACCGACAATCGGCCAAGCGCGCTGTTCCAGACCGCATGCTCCTTCACGTCTATCGCCGATTCTCCGCCGCGGTTTAGCTGCTCTGCTACAATCTTTGCTAGCGTTGTCTTCCCAGAGCAGGGCTTCCCATCCAAAACAACTTTGAGCGGTGCATAATAAGCCATTGGGTCCACCTCCCCTCATTCTCTATGCGCACAAAAATCTGCAGTCTTTTGCAATGCCTTTCATAGCTCTGTTCGTGCCACCAGGCTCCATTCTTGTGCACTCCATATAGTCTTCTTCTGCATTCTTCATCATATTGGGCATAGCAGATCACTCTACAGCAAATACTGCTTATTTTCCAGATATTTATCTTTTGCCAAAAGGCACCGAAGAGTGCAAGTTGCGTGCTCCTAGCATTTACCAAATTCAAGGCACCTCCTATCCTGAATGCGCGTAGCCAAATGAGAAGCTATCAATATTTGCCAACTTCGTGCATACCAAAGCCTACTTATTTTAAATAGCGCGCATGAAGCAGGCATTCCGCTCTTTTGGCTACGCCAATACAGCTGCAGAATAATTCGGCCTCGCGTGCAAATATTGTGCAGCGCAAATGCTTGGAGGGCAACAGCGCCCCAAACAAATTCCGGTTTCCATGTCCATACTGCAGCATAGCCTATTCTGCCGCCTGCAAATTATAAGCGCAGCTGCTTATTAGCAAGGCATATATACAAAACATTTAAATATGAAACGCATAGTATTGATATAAGGCGGCAAGGATGGTAAGCAAATCTGAAGCGCGACCACTTGATAAAAATCTAGCTGAAAGAACATATGCGGCAAGCCTTTTCTTCTCCGATAGCGTCCTTGAAGAGCTGAATAACCATGGCAAGCTGGAAGGTTCAACTTACTCAAGGCACATAAATGACTTGAACTCTTCAATTTCAAATATAAATGACGCTGTAAATCCAAAAAAGTATACCAATAAAGAACCAATCGATGTAATATTCCGTTCTGTGTGGCATATCAGCAACGCACTTGAGTCTATGGCCGCAGAACTGGTTGCCATAGCAGAAAACAAAATTTCAATCAAGAAGATGCTGCTTATTGAAGGGATAGCGAACTCAAAGGGCATAGAGCACCTAAATATGAGGGAGATAATAGAGGAGCTTGAGACATACGGCGATGGGCGCATATTCGAGGTATCGCCAGATGGCGTTGTGCGGAGCGTAAAGAAGGCAGATTACGACCCAGTCGCCCTCAGAAAAGAACTTACTGAAATACACAAAATAGAGGATGAAATAGATTCGCATACGCCAATATATGCAGATGCATTAAACCTACCGCAAAGCACAAAGCGCATGCTTGCACTGCAGGAGGCAATAAATTTCGGCAAGCTTCCGATTAATTCATACCTGAATGTGCTTGAGATGGCAGAAGGCGAAATAAAATACTCCTTCAAGAAAGGCAGCATACCAAAGGCTACTGAGGATAGCATACTGCGCGACATAGAAGGCATAAAGCAGGTGTTATATCTATCTTTCAGTGTACAGCCCCCATCAAGCGACTTTGATTCAGTAGATTCGGGAAATCTGGCGCAAAAAAGTTCAAGCAAAACCTCGCTGATAAGGAAATAGCGTATGGCTACGCTTTCCCATCCTGCGCTTCTGAGCCAAACCTCTCAGATTTCCTTATAAGATTTACAATATCCATTGCTATTTTTTTGCCGCTCTCGCCAGATTTCAGCCTTGTAGCTGTCGGCATGCCCATCAGGTCGGAGCTGAATGATGTGGCAAAGTGTGGCTCTAGGGTCAAAGGCAACAGCAACTTCTCGTATGCTTCAGACAGGTCTACATTGTAAAGCTTTTTTGCATTATCAACAAAGAAGGCTGATTTCCTTATATACTGCAGCGCCTCATCCGGATTCATAGAATCGAAATGGCGCTTTAGAGCAATGTACTTGCTTTTGTTCAATGAGTATATTTTTCTGCCGCTTCTCAGGAAACCCAAAAGACCCAGCATGTTGCCCTCTATCTCAAGGACTGCGTCAGCATTGTTTAAAGCTTCAGCAATTTGGTTTTTTTCTGCCATCACACCACAATAAGACTGCCGAAAGTATAATATTTAATTTTTTCCTGCATTGCCAGCGTTTGGAAAGCGTTATATATCTGGAAAATAGAAAATATATAGCTAGAAAAGATAAGGTACTATGCCTGATAGGCATAAAAGGCTGGTTCTATGTACTACTGGCAGTCAAAAGGTCTGGAAAAGCACAATGCCCCAATAGCTTCGCTCCAAGAAGCTTATAGGGCAGTAAGCAGGGAAATATCTCCCTGCGTTGTTATAGGAAACTGGGCGCTAAGGCTATCACTGTTTGATAACGCATCCTGGGATACCAGCTTTATAGAGCTAGCGCTTGTGCGCAGGCCCAAAGAGCAAAAACTAAAAAATATGGGGAAGGGCTTTGCTGTCCTTAAAGAGATCGAATATACAAGCTGCGGGGCATGCAAGTTTGTCCTGTCAAAGCAGGAGAGGGGCTACGAGATACCATTGGTATTGAAATATGACACCCAAGGCAAAAAATACATGCACGGGATACCAAGCCAATACACATACCTCAACTCGATAGAAATGGAGCTGCCGGCTGTAAGGATAGCAAACAAGAAGGTCGCTCTATCATACGAGCTGCTAGCCGCAAGGGATGCTAGGCTTGAAGGTGACATACTTATGGAGAATGCGCACACCTATAATGCATACAGGATACTTGGCGGGCTTTACGGCTTCGATGCAAAAGAGTTCATAGCTGGGCTCTCCTTGAAGCAGGCAAAGCCTGTAAGGCACATGGGCATATTGCGCGCAAGCGATGATCTGCCTGAGGCTGTTGTAAATTCGATAAAGTCAGAGGCGCTAAGGCTTGAGTCGCTGATAAGGAGGGAGGGCCGTTTGGAGCCCCCAGGCCACAGCGCATCAAACAAGCTTGAATAAGCTTAGATTCAAGGGCTGCATCTCTTCAGATCCAACAGGAAAGCTTTTTATATGAGGCATGCTGCTTAAATATACTGATATGCATGCTTAAAAGCTTCGGCCAGGAAGGCAAAGCGCGCCAAATGCAG
>JAVZPY010000059.1:0-3433 GCA_038881415.1 Candidatus Micrarchaeaceae archaeon | reverse complement strand
GGAATACGCACAATCCGGCAGCTACAGTACAAAAGAACACCAAACCCCAAAGCGCATAGGTACAGTTGAGCGCTTCTTTAAGAAAATAAATGTTGCTGCGATATCACTCGATTTGCCCCTTTCTGTAGGTGATACGATAGAAATACGCGGCAAAAACACCCAAAGGCTGAAAGTTGAAAGCATGCAAATAGAACATAAAAACGTGGAAGCTGCATTCGCCGGAGACTCTGTCGGGATAAAAGTTCCAGAAGAAGCAAGCGAAGGTGACGGCGTTTACCTAATGCCTTGAGTGTCTTTTTAGCCCAGAATGCATTGCAGCTATAAATTCCAGTATAAGCCTGTATGCAAGGTAAAGAGTCATCCCATTGTTGTCAAACTCCGGTACAACCTCCATTATGTCAAACCCTATTGCACCCCTAGAAGCAACCGCTTTTGTGAGGTAAATAACTTCGTTTGAGCTTAATCCGGCAGGCTCCGGCTCTGTGACTCCAGGGGCGAAAGCCGGATCTAAGCAGTCCATGTCTATTGATATGTAGGTTTTCCGCTTAAGTATGCCCAATATTTTCCTTGCTGAGGCCTTGAGGCCGATGTCCGCTATTTGGAGCGGAGTCAAAACATGTATGCCGCACCTCTTTATGTTCTTAATCTCCTCGGCTTCTGGCGTTCTCATGCCTATTATGACGCTTGACCTGGGGTCGAATGACTTTATCCCGAGAAGGTCGTTTATAACAGATCCAAAATAGCTGCCGCGGGTGCTGACTATGTCTGGATGCGCGTCGAAATAGGCTATGCCCCATTTTTCCTCTATGTTCATACCTTTGAGAATGTCATATGTGATAGAATGGTCGCCGCCTATTGCAACAGGCACTTTGCCCTTCAAATGAATCTGCCCGGAGTAGCTAGACGCATAGCTTCTGCTTATGTTGCCTATGTCACATACTTTTGCATCAAATAAGTCCATCTCTGGCTCAAAAATTGAAATTCTTTTGTTCTTAAATACCGCGCCTATTTCGTTCCTCCCTACAAAATGCCTTATGCTGTCTGGCGCCCTGCTGCTTCCTTTTCTGTAAGCGCTTCCAGAATCGTCAGGAACCCCAAAGATAACAAAATCTGCTTCTCCTTCAGTTGCATTGCTTATCGGAAGTTTTTCCTTAACGCTTATAGTACCCACCCATTGTTTTGGAGCGCGCTTTGATTGTCTCCAAACTAGCATTCCCAAAAAGCTCAAACGGCATTGCTTTGAAGCCAACTTTTGAAAGGTTGTCTGCAAATTCCTTCTGCGAATGCCCATACGTGAGAACCAGCGAAGGCTCGGCTGCATTTAGATAGTCAACTGCCTGCCAGAAGTCTGCATGGTCGCTCATCGCGAATTGCACGTCTGTACCCATCCTGTACAATTTAGCAAAACCTGTCGCTACAGCAGTATAAACCCTTCGCCCAGAGCTATGTGACGCAAATAATGCAGCTTCAGAAAGTTTGCTTGTCTCTACTATTCCTATAAAACTGCTTTCCTCTTTCCATGCTCCGTCTGTTTCAGCATACTCGAGCTTCACGCCTATGTGTTTGTGTATCTCACTTATTTCTGATATCCTATGCGTTACTAGAGGCGTAAATCCGAAACTGTTTATCATCGCTATTAGCTCCTGCGCTTTGCCCATCGGATATGAGCCGAAAAGCACATTGCCCTTTTCCAGTTTCTGCTTTATCCAAAGCTCCATTGCGCTCTCAACTTCATCCCTTTCATCAAATTTAAATTCGGGGCGCGGGTATGTCGAATCAATTATTACAACGTCAGCTTTTCTTATCTCTATCGGTTTTGCTATTGCAGATCTTTGCATCTGGAAATCCCCTGTGTAAACATAGTCTAACCCATTCTCGTAATCCCTGATGAATATCTGCTTAGAACCAAGCATATGGCCGGAATCTAACAGCTTTATCCAACCAGGAGTAGGCGCAAAGCGCTTGGGCCTTATTCCATATGCTGAGAGCAGTTCAGCAGTCTCATCGCTTGCCAGCACTCCGCCGCTCCTGGCAGATGAGATGTGGTCTGTATGTGCATGTGACACGAAGTTTATTGCAGCCCCACTCTCCCTTCTATCAAGAGATATCCTGCAGAAGTTAACATCAAGCAACTAGCCACCTGCCTCTACTTCTGATACAATATTTTTAAGGCTTGCTGGCAAACGTTTTACGCTGCAACTTTTGTTGCTTTTTCCTTATTGCAATTCTGTAATTCCGCCTTTTTATGCATGGCAATGTTGCATGAGCGGGCAATTAGCATGCGCCTTGCACAAATTTAGAAAAATATTTATTATCTAACTGAGAAAGATATGCATCTCTATTTTGGTAATTATATGGTAGAAGATTTGATAATAATAGGCTCAGGACCTGCAGGCCTCACTGCAGCTATATACACAGCAAGAGAAGACTTCAAACCCCTGGTCATAACCGGCCTTAGCGCCGGCGGGCAGCTTCTTCTCACTACAAAAGTAGAGAATTTCCCAGCTTTTCCAGAAGGAATAGATGGACCCGAGCTTGTGGAAAACATGAGGAAGCAAGCGGAAAAGTTTGGCGCGCGCTTTGTAAATGAAGATGTAGTAGATGTAGAGCTTTCGTCAAAACCGCTAAAGGTAAAAACAAATTCTTCTGAATACGAGACAAAGTGCCTTATAATAGCAACTGGCGCATCTGCAAAATGGCTCGGCATACCATCCGAGCAGAAATTCATAGGGAAAGGAGTAAGCAGCTGCGCAACATGCGATGCACCATTCTTTAAGAGCAAGAATGTAGTAGTAGTTGGAGGAGGAGATACAGCAATGGAGGATTCGCTATTCCTCACAAAATTTGTTGAAAATGTAACAATAGTGCACAGGCGAGATTCATTTAGGGCAAGCAAGATAATGCAAGAGCGTGTTCTTTCAAACCCCAAAATAAAAGTAATATGGAACAGCGAAGTCCAGGAAATATTGGGTGATACGAAGGTTACTGGAGTGAAAATAAAGAATGTAGTAACTGGGGGAATCAGCAGCATAAATGCCGACGGCGTATTTGTAGCTATAGGCTATGCACCAAATACAAAGTTCTTAAAAGGCAAACTCAAGCTGGATGAGCAGGGGTATATAGTCACAAAGGACGAAGTTTTCACAGATATAGAAGGCGTATTCGTAGCGGGGGATGTGTCAGACAGGAAATACAGGCAGGCAGTTACAGCTTCCGGAAGCGGCTCAAAGGCAGCGCTCGAAGCAAGGGCGTACATACAGGAACTTAACTATTCGAAAAAATGAACTACGAAAGGCGCCTTTGGCCGGAAACTTTAGACAAAGAGTATACTTTTATTCCTATTTTCCTTACGGGCTTTTGCGGATCAAAATTAACTTCAAAAAGCCTTTTTGCAACATCCATAATCTGCTCTTTCGAATCCGAATAATTTTTT
>JAVZPY010000058.1:0-3463 GCA_038881415.1 Candidatus Micrarchaeaceae archaeon | reverse complement strand
GAATCATCAAACACAAACATGGCTTTTATTACCATTATGCCGAATGCTATATCCTCAATCTGGACCCCTTTTGGAGATAGCGACTCGACATCTTTTTTTGCTGCGTCTAGTGAGTTCTCCTTAGGGTATATCTTGAATATTGCTGCTACCTTGGACATTTAAGGTCCCTCAAAAGAGCATTCAGAGCATTTGTACTTGTTTGATATCTCCCTGCAGTGGTAGCACCTTATTATTGTGGACTTGCCGCAGCTAGGGCATTTGAATTCTGTATACTCACTTGTCATGCGACCGCATGATACGCATATTTTACCAGGGAGAATTTCTGTTATTGGATCACCTTTTAGTTTTTTGAGATGTGCGCTGGCCTTTGCGGTTAATGCGCACATTTTGGCTTTGAACCCATGCGCTGCCCATTTTAGATACACGGTGTACAAGCATGAGGATGAAGCCTAACGTTATAGCAACAATAATTAGTATGACAAGCATTAAAATAATTATCGTTTCCAGCACACCGTATATCCCTGTTAGCAAATAGGTGTAAGTGGAAGGTAATCCTTGCTGCAATGGTTCAGCAGATATTATGCTGTTTGATATGTTGCGAGTGTCGTTGCTTATGAGGGATGCCAATACTGCGGAGGAATATGCGCTTGTAGCATATGTATGCGCTTCTGAGCTGTTCTGTGCCATGTGGGACTCATAAACGTAGAACATTGCCTCATTTGCATATTGCGTTGCCCATATGCCATAGGTAGATGAATTCGCGAGTTTTGAAGCCATAGCATCCAAGGAACTTGAATTGAGCGAAAATGATGAAGAAGCTATCGGTTCGGACATGGCGAAATCTGCATCCAATATAGCCAATGGATAATTTCCGTGGAGATACGCTTCTCTTGCAGTAGAATAATAGTAGCTATCGCCATACTTTGCAGCTGACGAAAGGCGTGATGCTGCAAGCTGGTTTAATGCTGGCGATATGTAAGAGGCATTGCCGCCTATGCTGGATGCCACGCCATACATATAGGCTGCAGAACTGCACCATGCCTTTGATAAGCCGCCCTCATACATGTTCTCCATTACGCCGTCGCTATCAGTAGTGGTAGAGTTATAGTTAGCTATCAGGCTTTCTACAGTGAAGTTTCCCCAAGCCTGCCTTAACTCACCACCTAGCACATATTCGAAATTCTGCTTGGTAAGCTGCGGGGCCGATAGCGAATTACATAGCAAAGATATGTTTTGGAGCTTTTCAAGCCCAACTGATTTAGAATCGCTGCTAGAATGCATAAGATAAGCATTTATGTAATCCAAAAATGCCAGATCAGCTCCTGCATAATAATAGCCTTTTGAGCTTACCTGTTCAGCCTGTAAAAGCGCTGAAGAAAGGTTTGATACAATGCCTCCGAAGCGCGGGGGCAGTGAATTTATCATTTGTTCTGTCATATTAAATGTGAAATTTGCAAGTGAAGCAAATCTGCTTACATTGCAGGAATTTGAACATTGAAGCGGAGCGCTTTGAAGCCCAGGCACATCGTACTTTGTGTAAAAATCATAAGTGACATTATGCCCAGCTATCGGAATAGTGCCAGTAGCGTAACCGAATGCTTGCGAAACGTTGGAAATTTCTATTATTGGTATTCTGAAATTGTACCTTATAAGGACGTATAGCTCGTTTTCAAAGGAGCCTGGCAACGTATATGGTACAAGTCCGAATTTTAGCCCCATTGCAGAAGCTGCGGACATTTTGTCATAGACCCCGCCTATAGGACCTATTGAACCGTTTGGATTTATTGTGCCGGTCATTGTAAAATTGTTTAAAAGCGGCTTTCCAGTAAAAGCAGAAAGTGCAAGCAGCGTCATCGCGCCGCCAGCACTAGGTCCAGACACACTTGCGTTATAGTCATCAATTTGGTATGTAAAGTTGTAGTTACTTTCATTTAGCCCGAGGTAGTTTGATGCAAAAAGTGCAGCTGATTTTGCTGCGTCGAGGGTTGATAAACCCACAGATCTTGGCCCTACTATCTGCACTGAACCAGTGCCGCTTGTTATGGTCAAGTTTATCTCGGTTATTATTCCGCTATTATTTGATAATATGACTGCCGGAGCATAAATTGTAGATCTTCCAACTATATTTCCAGAGAACTGTATCTGTGGATGCTTGTATGTGTGCAAACCATTTGCTATACCAAGTACCAAAAAAGCAAGGCCAAATATAATAGCAGCATACAAAAGTAAACGGTTAAGAATTCTCATTTCGGACATTTAATTCACGCCAAAATATAAAAACTGTAAATCGATTTACTTGAATTTACATACATCTATTTGTTTGCCTTACTAAAGAAATTTTCGGCTTTTGTGGATCTTTTGAATACTTCATCAAATCGTCTATTTATTTCCTTTGGAGGCATCCTGATTATATGCTCACTTTTTCTATTTATTATATTAAGTGGGGGGATTTTGAAAGCATTGTTTGAATCTGCAAGAAACCTCTCATGCTGTTCATTCGAATCACTATCTGACATTACCCTTATATCTAAATATATCCCATATTGCTCAAATTCTTTCTTAATATCATAATAATCCCTCTCAAATGCTTTTCCAAGTCTTTCTGCACTGGTGAGTACAAAAACGCTCCTTATGGAATCTTTTCCTGATGATATTATGCGATACAGATTTGATAAACTTGCAGTATCAAAGTTCTTGTCTAATACCTTTATATCCCCACTTAGATTCCCTACAACTCTGTCGTATATCTGCAACATGTTTGCATACGGCTTAGATGGGTTTATTTCTATTGGGCGTATCTGATGGTGCTTTTGTTGGCGCTGCGCGAATGCATATGCTCCTCCTAACAAAGACATAGCAGCGCCAGTGTAACCAGCAACTATCAGTATAAGTGGTTCTGAAAAATATAGGTTGAGCTTTAGTATCGTAAGCAAAGCTATGAATATGCCTGAGAGGAGAGCCATTGAAAGACCTGATACCCTGCTTCTTCTAAGTCCGAAGAACCACAGTACGGCTATGCCAAACATCGCTAAGGCAATTGGGAGCATGAGGTATGTAAAGTAGACCCCAACCCTATATATTGGAGTATTGGATGCAAGAGAAATAGCAGTTCTGTTGAGTGAAATATTGTATGACGAAGCTATAAGCGCAATTCCAGAACTTACTCCCAGCACTAGTGAAGCGCTCTGCATGTAATAAAATGTTATCAGCATTGCGCCGAGGCTACCTATGAAGGACAGTGCAGCTATCGCCTCCCATAATTTTACAGCCATCATACCCCATGATTAATATATAATTGTTAACTGCAAAGATTAAAATGATGAAGTTTTTATTTCGCTTTGAAAAGCCAAGGGAGCAACAGTCCCAAATGCTTGAAGATATATATTCCGCATTAAAAAATGGCAAAAGCATACTCATAAATGCGCCGACCGGAGTAGGCAAGACCGATGCTGCACTATCAGCA
>JAVZPY010000057.1:0-3465 GCA_038881415.1 Candidatus Micrarchaeaceae archaeon | reverse complement strand
AGTATGTGGCCGGCAGGTATAAATGTTACTTTCATGTCCTTCAATTCGAATTTTTTCCTGTATTCCACCATTTTTGCGCGCTTTGCCATATCCTTTAGCCCCTGCTTGCTGACATTCTCCGGCTTTGATATGCGCATGTAGTCGCTTATCAGGACGTTTGTGAGCTCCACCGTCGGTTTTGTTGCGTAGTAGCTTTCAGCAAAAGAAACAGAATAAAGGTGTGGTATGTAGCCGCTGTGGTCAAGGTGGGCATGTGATAAAAGCACTGCGTCTATGCCGCGCAGCTCATCATCGCCAATTACTGGGTATTCTTCCTTTTCGCCAAGCTTTACCCCTGCATCAAGAAGAACGCGTGCATTTGCTGTTTCAAGCATTATGCAACTTCTTCCTACCTCCCCAGCAGCGCCAAAAAACGTAAGCTTCATCCGACCACCCGGCCGCACCCGGGCAACTTTGTCATTTTTCTCCTCTGCGCTTTATCACAGCAATGTCCTCAAGGTTGATCTCAACAAGCTTAGGCTGTGGCCTCCTCTCGGGCTTCTGTTGGCCATTCTTTGTTTTATCATAAGGTATATTGAGGCTCTTCCTCAGATCTCTGTATAAGCCATCAATCTCCCTATCCATATCAAGCACTTTCTTATTGAGCTCCTGCAGCTTTTCTGTATACTCCTTTATGTCCTCCTTTATAAGCCCACTCTTCCTTTCCATCTTTACAGACTTTAGCGCTTCATTCAATTCGGCATTCACCTCAGCTATTTTCCTAACCAGCGCTTTTTCTGCTGCAAGTGAACCAGCCTCTGTAGCAACCTTGAATTCAAGCTCGCTTTTAACCCTCCTCAAGTATCCTATCTTGCGTTTCTTTTTTTCCCCTTCTCCGCTTTTCCTCTCTTTCTCTAAAAACTTCTCAATTGCAGCCCCCTCGGCCTGCTTATACATTATGCGCCTTCTCAAATCCTTTATCTTATATATAAGTTCCCCGCGCTCCTTTTTCATTGCATCTATCTTATCCTTAATGCTCTTGGCTTCGGCATTCCCAGACTCCTTTACAAGCTCATTTATTGATTTTGGGCCTTGTTTCTTCTGCTCAGCACCGTTGCTCTGTACTTCAGCAGCGCCTGCGCCGCCATTTGTTGCAGATGGGCCAATCTTTTCTTCTTTCAAATCGACCAGTAAATCGCCTGTCTTTATCTATCAAAGCATATTTAAATAGCTTAACTAAGCCAATCCTTAAACGCGGTAATAATTCTGCATGCGCAATTATATATTTCCTATCGCTTTCTCATATGTCTTGAGAAGTCCATCCGTGCATTTCTCAACAGAGAAGCGCTTTGCTGTCTCCAACATTCCCCTATATGCATCAATATTATTTATAACCTTTTCTATTTTAAAGGCGCAATCTATGCTGCTTCCAGGCTTGAACTTCTCGCCATTATATCCGTCCTTTATAATGTCGCTGAGCGCAAGGTAATCTGCTCCTATGACTGGTTTGCCGCTAGCCATTGCTTCAAGTGAAACTATTCCCTGTGTCTCAAATGTAGATGGTATGCAGAATACATCTGCAGCCGCGTAAAACTTTGGGAGATCGTTTGAATCTACAAATCCTGAAAAAAATACTTTGTCAGATAGCATATTGTTGGCTACCATGCGCCTATATCTTTCGTATGCTGGTCCAGTCCCAGCTATCAGGAATCGTATCTTTTTATTTTTTGCCAACCTTTTGGCTGCTTTTATCATTACGTCTATGCTTTTTTCCGTGCTAAGCCTTCCCAGATAAAGCACAAGTTTTTCCCCATTCGGGGCATATTTCTCCCGTATTGCTGATCCGTCTACCCCCCTGAACCTTTTTATATCAACCCCGTTCGGCACAACATCGACGTTCATTATCTGGTTTGAGTTTAGGACGCGCTTTATTGCTTCTGATGGTGCTATTGTCCTGCCGCACCTGTTGTAGAAAAAGCGCACGTAGCTCCATGCCTTTTTGTATGCAAGATTCCTAAGCACAGGATTCATAGTGGTATACTCATCTATTACCCTTTTGTCTGTGAAAAGTGTATGGAATGAGCCAACCAGAGGTATCCTGTTTACTTTCGCTATCGTTAGCCCTGAAATTCCCATAAAGAATGGCGTATGCGCGTGTATCAACTCTATATTAAGGTCTTTTATCCTAAGCGCGCTTGCAAACGGAAATATTGCTAGGCTGTATTGAGGGTATTTTCTGAAGCGCATTCCCCTCATAAAGAAAACGTCTTCCCTAAGTTCCTGCGGCACTATGTGCTTTTGGTTGCCGCTTGTAAATATGTAAACCTTATTGCCTCTCCTCCTCAACTCCTTTGCGCTATTTATAATCGAAGTTACTACTCCGTCAACGGCAGGTAGATATGTGTCTGTATAAAATGCGAAGCTGTGCTTTTCTGCCATCCAAAAATCACGTTAGCTCTATTCTCAGGAAGGCTTTCTAAATACAGCCTCTCCTCCAGCAGCCTTTATTTTTTCAATTGCATTCTTGCTGAAGCCATCTGCCTTTATCCTTGCAGCCTTCCTAAGCGTGCCATTCCCAAGGACCTTATAGTTTATTAGCTCAAGCTCTTTTCCATCATAAGATTCGTCTTCGAGCATCTTGCTTATTCCATCGAGATTTATTTCCCCAAGCTTTTTGGCATTCCAGCGGGTGAAACCCTTCTTCCTGATAAGCCACGGCTCCTTCGCAGTTATATAGGTAAACTTGTTCTTTTTATTCCCCCTTCCAACTCCTCCTCTGTCGCCAGCACCCCTTGCATTTTTTATGTTGCCCTTACCCCATCTTCTTGCGCCTAAATATCTCCTTGAATGCTTTTTGTTTCTAACTACCATTATATCATCCTGTTCAAGAGCTCGTTTATCGAACTGCCCATGTATCCCAGCGAGCCACCCTGCATATAGCTCAGTTTGCTGCTGCGCAGCCCGTGTTTTGGTGGCCTAAGCCTGAATGGCATCGAATCTCTGAAATCCTTTATGTCCTTCTTGCCCTCAAAGACCTCTTTAGGGTTCTCTCCAGGCAGGTACTTCTTCATAAGTTTCTCAAGAGTCTTCTCATCTATCTCTCCAAAAGCAATATGGTTGACGCATTTCTCCAGCATGCCTGCGTATGCGCTGTCAACCTTTATTATGGCGCAGTTGTTAACTCTAGGGAGGCGGAGCCTGTTCATTGTGTCAGCTATCCTAGAATCTACGTTGACCCTGCCGCGTATCCTTATTGCGGCTATTAGCTTTCCATTCAATTCAGAGTACTTCATGAAAAACACGCAAGTTCTGTTGAATCCAGTGCTTATAATCAATGAATAAACATATATATAGTTTTTGAATATGCTGCTATTTCCTTCCATACAATTATTTCAACAAACCCATTCCTTTTGTTTTTTCCACCCATAGAGGCACCTCAACGCAAATTAGCCGGAAGTTCATCCTCTCTAATTTTGTTGTACTCAA
>JAVZPY010000056.1:0-3517 GCA_038881415.1 Candidatus Micrarchaeaceae archaeon | reverse complement strand
AAAACTGCACAACAGCAAAAGCAGAGCAAAACAAGGATTATCATATTCCTCGTCTTTTTACAACCTCAAGATTCAAGATGACTACGACGTATTGAATCCGCATATTGCACCAAGCCATTGGGTAAGCAATAGAAATGACAGAGTGCTTTGGTATTGCCACACCCCGCTTAGGGAAATATATGACCTTTACAGTTACAGGATGTCCCTTAGGAAAGCAAGGCAGAGACCAGTATACGCTATTGGCGCCCGAATAATGAGGGCTATGGATAGAAAGCTGGTAAAAAAAATAGATAGGATAGTGGCAAACAGTGAAAATACTGCCGGAAGGATATTGAAATATTACAATAGGAAAGCGGATGCGGTGCTTGGAGGAGGGGTAGATTACCAAAACTATTCGAATTCTGGTTATGGTAGGTATTTCTTTTATCCATCCAGAATATCCCCTAACAAAAGACAGGATTATGCAATCAGGGCTTTTGGCATATTTAAAAAATCAGTAAAAGGATACCGCCTTATAATAGCTGGGCAGGTATCGAAAGATAAAATGTATGTTGACTACTATAAAAAAATAGTAGAACAGGCAAAACAGGTAGGCGATATAGAGATAATAACAAACGCAGGTGACAAGAGGCTAATAGAACTTTATGCAGGGGCAAGAGCAGTGCTTTATACGCCTATTGACGAGGACTACGGATTGGTGCCGCTTGAGGCTATGGCAAGCAGCAAACCAATAATAGCTGTTGATGAGGGCGGCCCACGTTATACTGTAATAGATGGGAAAACAGGGTTTCTAGTTTCGAATGAAAAAGATATGGCTACGAAGATGGCTTTGGTTGCTGACGACAAAGGACTAGCTGAAGAACTTGGCAGAAGCGGCAGAAAAAGGGTTATCGCCGAATATTCTTGGGAGAAGTTTTTCGAAAAATTTGACGAACAGGCGAAGGCCGTTGCTAACCAGTAAGCTCTATAACATATTTTGAGATTATTCCAGCGGCATAATCGAGGACCTTTTTTATATCTGCTTCGGTCTTTGCCCCTGTGCATATCATTTTCCCATTCTTGAACAGGATTATTGCAACATGCGGATTTTCTATCTTAAATATGGCACCGGGAAACTGCTCGGGCTCATAGTCTACAGCTTTCACGCCGCGCGACAATGCATAAAGGTCTATAACAGCGTGAACTTCTGCACTTACTACTATATTTTCTATGTGTATATTTGGCTTCATTATCTCCGTATCTTCATTTCCAGAGGAAGCTTGTTGCTTGGCAGATGCCGTGGAATCACCATAATGATTATAAAAGAAAAGCTTAAATAAGGTCTATTAGACCCTAATCAATGCTATATATTTGGTTTGGCATCATTTTATAGGTCGATTTTTTGCGGAAAGAAGTATATATAGTTGGAGGGGGAACATCCGGCCTTATACTTGCTAGGGAACTTGGAAAGCGAGGCATAAGCGCTACTGTCTTTGAATCTGATAAAAAAATTGGATCGAAATCTGACAAAGCCTCAGGAATATTGTCCGCTTCAGGGCTTAAAAGATTGGGCATTGGATTTAGCAGCTCCATAGTCAATGAATTGTACGGAGCTTTGTTTTATGCAGGCAAGAAGAAGCTGCACGTAAGATCAAATAAGCTTCAGGCTTATGTACTCGATAGGGTAAGGCTAGCAGAGATTTGTGCACATGAAGCAAAGGAGGCCGGGGCAAATATAGTCACAGGCAAAAAAGTAGACAAGGAGACGCTTGATAGACTATCAGAAAATGGCAGCATAATAGTTGGAGCAGACGGTGCATTGTCAGCCGTGGCAAGATGGAAGGGGTTTCCGGACACGGCTCAGCGAATACTTACATTCAAAGAGGTATATGAGAATTCAAACTATGAAAGCAGCGATGAGGTATCGCTTTTTTTCTCAAAAAGGTTTTCTGATGGTTTTTTTGGATGGGCTGCCCCCTATGGGAATTCTGTTGTTGAACTTGGCGTAGGAACACGCAGCGGCTCATGGAATAGCAAGATTGCAATTGAGAGAATGAAATCTGAGCATGTTGTGCACAGGTTCATAGAAGGCGCGAAGTTATCTAGCGCAAAGGCCAGCATTATACCTATAGGAACTAGGAAATACACAGCCAAAGATAATGTGTTGCTTGTTGGTGATGCGGCCGGCCAGGTGAAAGCTACTACAGGGGGGGGCATAATATTTGGAGGGGCTTGCGCGATTGTTGCTGCTGACGCAATAGAAAAAAATATAGCAAAAGGTACGCCGCTTGAAATTTATGATAAGATGTGGAGGGCACTTTATGGCATGGACCTGTACATGCACCGCGCTTTGTATTCGTACTACTCCAAGAGCAGCGACAAAGGTATTGAAATGGCGCTATGGCTTGCGGATATTTTAGGAGTTGGCAATTTTTTGGGAAAATATGGGGACATGGACAGATTAAGTCTAATGCTTAAAAGATTTTTTTTGAGAGGGCTTTCGGAATAAGCTGCAGTTAGTATTTTAAGCTTGCGTTTAGTAGGTAATTATATGGCTGCCAGGAAAACGGTCCAATCTGGGGGCAGGCGGCGAAGAAACAAAATAGTTGCACGCCGCAGATTAAAGCCTTCGCAGACTTATAAAGTAGTATGGGCAGGCACACTTTTCGGTTTCATACTTATGCTTTTTATAGGCTGGGCCCCATTCTTAGGGTCATTAATGGCTGGACTTGCAATAGGCCTCCTTGTTAAAAGGAAGGCCTGGAGCGTTTTTGCAGGTTTTTCTGCAGTAATAATTGGCGCAATAATAATATCGATGTGGGCACTGCTAGTAGGTGCTCCATTTGCGCCGATGTTCCTTTCTGCAGGGGCTTTTGTGGGAATAGCTTTTGGTTTCCCTATAATGTACGGATTCCTTATAATGAGCTTTATAGATGCTGCAATAGCAGGTGTTGCTGCTGCGTGCGGTGCAATGCTTGTATCTTCAAGGGCGCTAGGCTACAACACAGAAGCAAGCGCTGCATAATGCAGTATTATCGAAGGGTATATACCTATAGCCACAACTATAAATACCGCAATGTATGCCACTGCTGAAGCTCCAAAGCCCAAATGGATTTTTCTTCCATCCTTCTCAGTAAACATGAAGTTTATAAGGCGGGCGTAATAATAGATTGATATAAGGCTGTTTATTATTCCTACAAGCGCAAGGTAGATCATGTTTGATTCGACTGCTGCTGAGAAAAGGAACAGTTTGCCATCAAACCCTATCAAAGGCGGAAGCCCAGCCATGGACAGCATGATAAGGGTAAGTGCTATTGCGGCAAAGCGGTTCCTGTAGAAAAGTCCGGAATACTCTCTGTAACTCCTTACCTCTTTTGCTTCAAGTGCAGACACTATTGCAAATGCACCTATTATCATGAATGTGTGGGCAAATATTTGGAATATGCTCGCTTCTATGCCAAAGCCAGTGCCTACTGCAAGGCCTATCGTTATATATCCTGCCTGGGATATCGCAGAATAAGCAAACATGCGCTTTACA
>JAVZPY010000055.1:0-3546 GCA_038881415.1 Candidatus Micrarchaeaceae archaeon | reverse complement strand
TCGTATGAAATGTTGAGTACTCCACCTCACATAAAGATAAGTTAGGTGGTGCCATCCTAAGTATATCCAACATGACCTTATAGCCGCTCATCACAAAGCCGCTTTTACGGTTTTTTATTATCCTCTTAATAACATTGGTGCGTATTCCAAAAAAACCTGACATCATATCTCTTGTAGTGGGCTTTCTCCTTGCAGCAAATACGATATAAGACAGCATAGCCATGCCCTTTGATAAAATTACCCTGTGAAGCCCCCAATTCTTTACAGATATCCTTACCCCTATAACCATATCATACGAATGAAGTTTAATGTACAAGTCTCTGACCAGCTCTGGCGGATGCTGCATATCTCCGTCCATCACAACTGTATACTTTGTATTTACCCCAGTTGCAGCGTCGACTACGCTTGCAGTTAAGCCGTGTATGCTTTTATTCTTTCTATTAAGCAGAACAACATTTTTGCTTCTGAATGAAGCTACCTCCTCTATTGTTCCATCATCTGAACCGTCATCTGCAACTATTATATGTATTCCAGGGTATAATTTAATAAGGGCATTTATTACCCTGCCTATATTGCCTTTCTCGTTTAAAGTAGGCACAATCACAGTAAGGTCACTGTAATAAGTTTTCACAATATAACCCTAACAAATAATCTAACAAATAATCGCCATGCTCTAAATAAGCCTGCTATCCCAGGTTCATAAATAACTATTTAGTGATGTCGCTACAATAAGTTAAATACTTTTATGCAAAATTGTGCTTTGCAATGGCCGAAATCACGCAAGAGCCGAAGAATATAGGCAATAATGTTAGTTCAACTAGCATTGCAGCTAGAATTAACGGATTTTATTCTGAAGCAAAAAGCGCTATCATTAGAAACTACAAGCTGTATGCAATTTTGGCAATAATATACTCAATAATTACAATATTAATGTTCAGCCAGATAAGCGGAAATATTGGTAAGTTGGTTCCAGGCATAGGCGGGGATACATACCAAAACCTTTGGGATATATGGTGGGTTGGGTATGCAACTTTTGATATACACAAGAGTATATGGGAAACCGACTTGCTGTTTTGGCCTATAGGCGCAGATCTTGTATACCAAACAATGATGCCGATAGGTGGCATAATATCATTCCCACTTCAGTTAATAAGCATACCATTTGCATACGACATACTTTTTTTGGCAGGCTTTCCACTTGCAGGACTTACGACCTTCCATTTATCAAAGTACATCACTCATAATACATATGCATCATTTTTTGGGGGTTTGGTGTTTGCATTCAGTGCTGTGCACATAGCGCAAGCCTATGCACATATAGATTGGATATTCATAGGGTGGATTCCGCTTGCGGTTTATTTTTACTTGAAAATGATAAATGGGACTGGCTCTATTCTGAACTCGCTGGGGCTGGGCATTTCCTTTGTACTTATCAGCTTCATGGGTGACCTTGAGCAATCTATAATGGTTGTGCTGCTATTTTTGCTGATTTTGGCAGGGTATATATGTTATAAAAACTCCAGGAAGAACATACTAAGAAAGTCTTTCGCAATACAGTTAGTAGCTGCAGTGGTTTTTGCTTTAGTTATAGGCTCATTCGGATACGTACCTGTGCTATCAACTATTTCGTCAAAAGGGGCCCTCCAGTCAATAAATTATCTGAATAATATTGCATCGAATGAACTATGGAGCGATAATTTGGCATCATTTTTCCTGCCAAGCTACTATAATGGCATATTTCATTCGGCTTCCCTCGGCTATTCGTATATATACAAACAGGATCCAACAGAAAGCGTCTCCTACATAGGCTATTCGGTGATATTGCTAGCCGGATACGCAATATACAAGAAGCGCAGGGGGGTGTTAATGTGGGTTGCAATAGCAGTAATTTTTGGATGGATGGCAACAGGTCCATACCTCCAGGTTGGTCCAAATCTTACCAAAATACCTGGGATATACATGTTATACCACTATATTCCAATAATAAATGTAGTCCGTGAGCCTGGGCGCTTTGATGTAATATTTGAACTTGCAGCTGCGGTCCTAGCTGCTATAGGCCTGGATTTGGCAATGTCAAAATACCTCCAGGGTAATAAAAAATTCAGAAATACTACAATTGCAATTGCAGCAATTTCGATAATATTCCTAATAGGAAATAATGGTGCTCCGCTGAGTGCGTCATTGCTTCATATTACATCAAGCAGCTCAAGCGTGCCAAGGATTTACTCCCTACTAGCAAAGGTTCCTGGAAATTTTTCTATAATGCAGCTTCCAGCTTTGCCTGATCCAAATAGCAACTTATCTGCTTTGTATACTGGAGAGGCCACATACTACGCTTCAGTTGCACGCAAGCCTCTTGTAGGGGGGTATGTTACAAGGTACAACAATTCGCAAGAGATATCAGTATACAATATACCACTTGCAGTCCAGGCAGAATCGCTTGAAACAAACGGGCAATTCTCATACCTTACCCCTGTTTTGGAGAACTACACAAACGAGACGCTTCTTACGCTTTACAATTACAATACGAGCTTTATAACAATAAATAGGGCAGCTTTCAATGTTTCTTCAGAAACTGCTCTTTACACATATATGGCTTCGGTGTTTGGCAATCCTGTATACCTAAGCAATACCACTATAGCCTTCTCTACTGCAAATGCAATAAATTCATCTATATTTAGAAGCACTGTCTCGTATCCGCTTTTTGAGCAATGGTCTCCAGCTTCGATATCAAACGGCACGATTGTATGGCGCATAGTGCCAACTTCTGCTGTAGAGCTTCCGTATGGTGGAGTGGTAGTATATCCGGGCTATCCAAAAAATGTTAGCGTTGCCCATGCAATAGAAAGCGCCAAGATCTACCAGCAAAATGTATCTATAAGTTTTACTGCTGCAGCTGCGCGTTCAAGCGGTTTTGGCGTATACGTGTTTACAATCACCCCACAGTCCAACCAGCCAAAACAGATAGCTAACATATCGCTTACTGATGCTTTCAAGACATATTCAGTAAATACAACTATGGCAAGCGGCCCGATAGGCAATGAGCTTATATTCCAACCTTATGGCTCTGGCTATACCAGCTATAGTTACATAGAATTCAAATCTATAAGGATATCATGAATGCAGAGGTAAAGGTAATAGTTGACAGCAGAGAGCGCAATGCCTCGATAACAAAGCGTTTAGAGGCATTGGGGGCAATAATACACGTTGAGACAGCCCCAGTTGGCGATTATATATTGTCTGACAGGGTTGCAATAGAGAGAAAAACTGTTGCTGATCTGCAAAGTTCAATATTGAATGGCCGGCTTTTTGACCAGTTGGCGAGGTTAAAAGCAGCCTACCAATTCCCAATACTTCTTATAGAGGGAGATATGTCGGAATTCAGCCTAGGCAGCAACATATCAAAAGGGCTTATCGCTGCAGCATGCATAGATTATGGAGTAAGCGTTATTAGCAGTTCATCTCCAGAAGAGACATCCGAAATTGTATACTATATGGCAAAACATGAACAAAGCCTGGGAAAGCGGCAGATCTCAATGAAGGGTG
>JAVZPY010000054.1:0-3589 GCA_038881415.1 Candidatus Micrarchaeaceae archaeon | reverse complement strand
ATTGACCGGCTGCTTGTATACGGCTCAACCGCGCAGAAGCTTGGATTCGATCAGCTGCGCACCATCTCAACAGAACTCCTAGCAGAAAACGGCATATCAGAATATGCGGATTCAATTTCTTATCTCCTTGCAAAGGAATTGACTGGTTTTGGTCCAATCAGCATTCTAATGGATTGCAGAAATTCTATAGAAGAGATTGCAGTAAACTCCCCAACTTCAAATATTGCAGTTTACAGCAGGGATTATGGCTACTGCTTAACAAACATGAAGTTCTCCTCAGATTTCTATATGCGATTCGTATTCAATAGGCTTATAGAGCATTCAGATATATCCGCATCTTCATCAAATCCGATAGTTGATTCGCAGACCAAAGAAGGTTTCAGGGTGCATATGCAGTTGCCTCCATATGCGCCGGAAGGCCCTGTGGCATCCGTTCGGCTAAGGGAGAGGGAGCATTACAATCCAGCAAGGCTAATATCAGGCAGGTCAACTTCGGCAAAAGAAGTCGCATACCTTTGGATGTGCATAGATGCAAATGCGAATATAATAATATCGGGCGCTCCTGCATCAGGTAAAACCTCGCTTTTGGCATCCCTTATGATTTTTGCCCGGAGGAATGAGCGTATACTGGCAATAGAAGAGGATTCTAGCGAGCTTCTACTTGAACGCGACATGCCAAATTTGGTGCTCCTAAGAAGCTCTGGAAAGGTCAGCCCATCTGAGCAGCTATCAAATGCACTGCACATGCGCCCAGAGAGGCTTGTAGTTGGGGAAATACGCGGGCCAGAGACCTCAAAACTGTATTCTGGGGCAAATCTAGGCATCCCATTCCTTACTACTATGCACAGCAATTCTGATCCAAGCTCTTTGCTTGCCAGGTTGAAGTCAAAGCCCATGTCTGTAGATGACTACATGCTGCCGATGACAGATGTTGCAGTGTTTATGGAGAAGGATTCTATAAGCAGGCGCATATCAGAGATTGCTGAATATCTGTGGGCTGCCAGAGGGGAGATAAAAGGTATGGCCAAAACGCAAATGAAAATTTTGCATATATCATCGCATGGCGAATTTGATTTGCCAGCTTTAAGCGAGTCAAAAATACTCCGCAGGTACTCGCGCATGTTCGGCATCACGCCAAAAATGGCTGAAGCCGAGCTCTATTCAAGAGCCGAGCATCTTTCAAAGGCAAAAAGCAATTTTTCAATAAACGAGATGGTGGAGTGGATAAGGTCATACGAGCAGGCTTCCATCTAAATTCAGCGCAGCTGGTTGCATTGGCCTACTGCATCGCGGCAATAGCAGTTGGCGCATATCTCTCTATGTATAGCGTAGCGCTTTATTCTGCGCTTGCATGCATTATTATAATTGCAATATCATTATTTTCCTATAATAAGGCAGGCATAGCGCTAGAGACCCAGAGGCTTGCTGCAATCTGCTCCTCTACGCAGTCGTACCTTGGCTCCGGGTTCGGATTGAGCAAAGCCATGCGCTCTGCGCTTCATTCTTCAGTTCAAAATGGGCTGTCATACGCATATTTCTACGAGGCCCTTTCGTTGATTGAATCAGGTTTGGCTCCTTCAGAAGCATTTGATGAAATTGCAGGCAGGGCTTCAAATAAAGAAATATCAAAATCTATAAGGCGCATCTCTTCAAACCTCTTAATTTCATACGAAGATGGCTTCGGGCGCGCTGGTGAAGAATTGCTTGCCGAGTTTTCCAAAAAGGCATCCTCAGGCAAATCGTCCTTCGAGAAAGCCAGCGTTTTATCAATTTTCTCAGGCACCGTGCTGCCTTCGGTCGTTGCTTTCAGCTTTATCGGATATTCAATAGCCGGCGTTGCTTCACAGTACTACCTTCCGCCATTGATAGACTGTGCTGTTCCAGTTGCGTATGCCGCTTCGACTTTCTGGATGCTTAAATCATATTGGGGTATTTGAATGCGGGCAAATTCTTTTGAAATTGCAACTGTCTTCCTCTCTGCAGCTGCATCTGCGTTTGTTTTGTTTTCAGTATTCTATTATTCAATTCCAATGTTTGCATTCTCCGCAATTGCATACATGAAAAATT
This sequence comes from Candidatus Micrarchaeaceae archaeon, assembly GCA_038881415.1. Classification (GTDB taxonomy): domain Archaea; phylum Micrarchaeota; class Micrarchaeia; order Micrarchaeales; family Micrarchaeaceae; genus JAJZYW01. Next base: position 1,522 of record JAVZPY010000054.1, on the reverse strand, counting down.
TGCGCACTAACCACCGCAAGCGCGAAGAAGACATAATTGAATTTGTTGAAAGATTCCTAAACCTATCTGGTTCGCTGCCGCTTCTGTCTCGCGTTGCTTCTGCAAACCTTAAAAGGTTCTGGTTTAGCAGTGCATTGGAAGCTGCAGTCCAGAAATGCTATCTCTCTGTGCGCCCTCTTGAATCATTTTCGGTGCTCTCTAACTCGGAAGACAATAACGTAGCTGAAGTATTTTCGCTTATTGCATCATCGATAGAGAGCGGCTCTGATAGCACAAAGGAACTGCACGCAATGCTTGGTCGCATAAAGCCAAGTGTAATGTCAAAGTTGCAGATACTCCCTAAAGTCCAGAGTGCACACTCAATTTGTGCGATATCCTCCGCAGTTTTCTTTCCAATCTTTGCCGGCATAGGCACTACTATAATATCTTTTACAGGGAGTATGCTGGGCAGCGCCTCCATTGCAAGCTTTTCTGCAGTTGCCTTTATCTCCTATATATTTGCCTCAATTTTTCTGTATTCGATGGCTAACGCGCCTGAGGCTTCGGCTAGCAAAGTATCTGTAATGCTCGCGGCAGCTATGCTTGTATTCAGAGCGAGCTCAATGCTTTCGGCCCAGTACGTTATATAAGGTGGTATAAATGGGAATAAAAGCAGAATTGGAAATTTTGAATTCCGCCCTCGCAGTGGCGCGGGCATCTTTTAGATCTTTTAGGTACAGGGGACAGGGGTCTATGGAGTACATAATGATACTTTCAGCAGTAAGCATAGTGATAGTTATTGCGCTTGCAATGATAACACAGCTTAAAGGCGTAGCGCTCCATACAATTGGTTCTTCAAACTCAAGCATCTATTCAGAAATATCATCGGAGCTTGCAAACCTAACCAACTCAACAAAGTGATCCTATGAGACTTCAGCTATCCCTTGAGTTTATTCTGTATGCAGCTGCAGGGATAGCTGCGCTTGCTGTTGGGTTGGGTATAGCAGCTGCTGCCCAATCTGCCATAAGCGCAGCAGATAATTACGCATACTGGTACGGCATTCTAGGTGAGATATCCTCCCATTCAGGCTATTACAGCTCACAATTTGCAGTGTTTGTCCCAAAATACTTTTGCAGTTCTGTAAGCAACGGAAGCGTAGAAGCCGCCACAGGAATCCAGGTCAGCGTGATGAATAGCGCAGTATGCAAAGGAGGCAGCATGCTTCTTAGAATGAGGTATTCTTATGGGAAATACGTCATATCGTAATGGCTTTATGAAATTGCAGCTGGGCATTTCCGCAGAAATATCAGTAGTTGTAATCCTAGCCGCAATCGCTATATTGCCAATTCCAATGCACGAACTTGCCGTTAAATACAATATAACTTCTATTGTGCAATTGGCTGATTCTTGCCAATCCTGCGCTGCGCCTTTGCCTTATGGATACAGATATAGTGGTGCCGGTTCATGAAAATGCTTTTGCAAATGGAGCCTGTCATATCGCTTTTGATATTCTTTTCCATAACTGCATCTGTGCTCCTTGCT
>JAVZPY010000053.1:0-3858 GCA_038881415.1 Candidatus Micrarchaeaceae archaeon | reverse complement strand
GATACTGCTTTGATTAGAAATTTTGCGCCCTTTTTCTCTGCTATTATATCGAAGCATGAATGCATACTACCTACAGGTACATAAGCAAATCCGTTTGACTCTAGAGTATGCATTATCTGAGTTAGCATCCTGCTTCTCATTTTAGATGGCATAATCTAATTTTGGATTAAAAATATATATTTTTTAAGGAAGCGGGCTTATGCAACTGCTTTTATACTTTATTGAACGATATTTTAACATGAATGAATCGGGGAACGTTGAAGCATACGATAATGATACGCTTTTTAAGCCTAAGATAGCAGTATGCGGGGTTGGCGGAGGAGGCAGTAACACCGTGCATAGGCTAAGCAACATGGGTATAAAGGGAGTGACGTTAATTGCAATCAATACTGATGCAAAACACTTAAACGGGTTGAGCAGCAACGTAAAAAAGATGCTTATAGGAGGGCCATTGACCAAAGGACTTGGGGCAGGAGGGTTTCCAGCAGTAGGTAAAAAGGCAGCAGATTATTCTAGGAGCGATATAGCCGCAACGCTTTCCGGTTATAATCTGGTCTTTGTATGCGCAGGCATGGGCGGCGGAACTGGAACAGGCGCAGCGCCTGTAGTTGCTAATGTAGCGAAAGAGAATGGTGCAATAGTAATAAGCGTTGTAACATTCCCATTTGCACTGGAGAAGGTAAGGCTAAATGTGGCAAAAGAGGGCATAGAGGATCTGAGGAAAAATTCCGATACTTTGATTGTAATAGACAACCAGAAGCTGGTAGAGCTGTACAAAAACCTGTCGCTAGAAAGCGCCTTTAACATGGCAGATGAAGTTGCCTCCAAGGCAGTTAGGGGGATTAGCGAAACGATAACCCAGCCAAGCATGTTAAACTTGGATTTTGCTGATGTCAAGAACGTAATGACTGCAGGAGGGCTTGCATTTATAAGCATAGGGGAAGGCAGCGGCACAAACAGAATAGAGGATGCTGTTATGCAGATACAGAAAAATAAGCTTCTTGACGTCAATTTCGAAGGAGCCAAAAGCGCCCTTGTGCACGTTACATGCGGCAGGAACTTTACATTGGGCGAACTGAATGAAATAAGCAGAAGGCTTACCGAATCTGTTGCAAAAGACGCAAATGTGGTAATCGGAGCTAGGAACGATGACAGCTTTGGAGAAAAGATAGAAGTTATAGCTATATTTACTGGCGTAAAAAGTCCTGCAATAGTTGGGAGATCCCAAGGGGAAACGGACAGCGGCAGAAAGGGGTCCGGTATTGATATACCAGAGCTTTTCTGACTCTTTTATTGTATCTCGTGCACTTCGGTTGGGTTGCCGGCAGCCTTGTCCCGTTCAAGAGAGTATATTTTTGCATTGTGTATTTGCTTTAAGCTGTCATCGTGTGTTATTATAAACACCTGCTCTACAATTGAAGGCAGTATATCACCTAGTACGTCAACTAATTTTGATATTCCTGAAGAGTCTATGTTGTGAGTAGGCTCGTCCAATATAAGCCAGCGCAGATTTGGAACTATTACCATTGACAAAGCAATGCGCATTGCCAGGCATGCTATGCTTTTTTCGCCGCCACTGGCAATCGAATCCACTTCTAGCCATTCGCCCCCCAAGACCGGCGAAAGAACTTGGAGCGAATAGTCATCCTCCTTCGCATCTAACTTTACACTTGTGTAGTCGCCATATGGGTAAAGTGTAGGCCAAATCCCTTGCATTATTCCGTTTATTGATGAGACTATCTTATCCCGAAGTATTGCAGAGACTGATGACAGCACTTTTTTGAATATAGTTATATCGCGGGAAGCTTTACGCTGTGCTTCTATTTTCCTCTGCAACTTTTCTGCTTCATCAATCTGCGATGATACGGTAGATAATGAGCGTGAGAGCTCAGCTATAAGCTTTTTATTGCCTTCCAGTTCAGACTTCTTTGCGCTCAGTTGTGAGGATATTGAGGAAAACCTTTCTTGGAGGCTATATACTGTCTTCTCGTCAGATTTTATTGAGGCAATTTGCCCTTCTTTTATAGAGAGCTCAGACACTGATGCCGCCCTCTTTGATATGTAGCCCTCCATGCGATCTATCGCCTCTAAATTTGATTTTGAAGTATTTAGCTCATCGACCAGTTTCTGCTGTTCAGAAATGAGCTTTTCTAGATTGGAAGTTGCCATTGATGCTGTTTCTTCTAAATGCGGTATTGTTTCCTCATTTTCCTTTAATGCTTTTTCAATGCCAGAATAATCCGATAGGCGCTTTTTTGCAAGCTCATAGTCACGGTACTTTTTTACCATTAGATCATATTCTGACTGCATTGATGAGAGCAGGCTAATTGCATTTTTTTCTTCCTCCTCCATTTTTTTTATCTCTGCAGCTCTAGAAACCATTAGCGATTGCTTATGTTCTTCTGTGAGTTCTTGGTCGCATACGGGGCAACGCCCAGAGCTTGATAAAAGTTCATCCATTGAAGCCTTGGTGTCCTTTATGCGGGAGCGTATTGCGGATATTGCTCCTTTTGTGTCAAAGATCTTTTGTTCGGATGTTTTTATGTTTGCTGCAACAGAAGCCCAATCGGTTCCAGATATTGATTTCTCTATGCTGCGCATTTCGTCCATGCGCTTCTTCAAAATGCTTAAATCGGCGCGCGCCTTCTCAAGCATTGATATCGAAGATTTCTCAATCTCCTTAAGCTTTATAGATTCTGCCTTTAATTCCTGTATCTTCAGATTAAGCGAGGAGATGCTAGCAGAAAGCTTTTCTTTTGATAGACCCATATCCTTTATTTTTTCTATCTCAGAATCAAATAGAGAAATACGGGACTTTATTGCTGCAATCTCATTTATTAGCGCTGATTTCTTTGCGGCTTCAGCCTTTGCAGCTTCGAGAGCATGCTTTGCTTCATTGGCAGATTCCTCAAGTTTTTTAATTTCTTCATTTAGGGCTGCATTTTCAGCGTCATATTTTGATTTCTGGCTATTAAGTTCGACCATTTTTGACCTCAAGGAATTGAAGTCAAACTTTGAGAGGATGTCCTCCCCAGTCTTTACAGAGCTTTTTATGCTGTTTATTAGTGAAGTAGCATTTTCTTCAGCAATAGAAAAAGAGTCTAAGCCGAGCATGTTGTCTATCTGCTTTTTCCTTTCGCTTCTCCCAAGGTCAAGAAAATACTCTAGATTGTTTTGCTCAGAGTATACCACCCTTGAAAATGTCTGGTAATCCAATTTCAATATAGAGGATATTTCTTCATTTACGCGCTCTGGTTGTGCCTGCATGTATTTGCCATCCTTCTCCAATATTGCATCTGCGCCTTTCTTAGATATGTTGCGTGTTATAGAGTAGGTATGCTCACCTGCATCAAACACTATCCGCACCATTGCAGATTGACCTTGTGGAAGATTGTTTGTTATTATATCGCTTAGTTTGATACGGCGGCGGGCGAGTGCAGGAAACGTGCCAAAAAGGCCGAATGATATGCCATCCATTACGGAGCTTTTGCCGGCTCCCATAATGCCGACTATTACATTTACCCCTTTTTTGAACTCTATGGTGGTGTCATTATGGCTTTTCCAGTTCTTAAGCTGTATAGAACGGAGCATAAGTTGATTAAGGAAATTAATAATTAAAAGGCTTTTTATGCGGCGACAGATTTATATGAGTGTTTCTTCGTCAACTTCGACTTCGCTGACGTTTGGCAGCTTTTTAAGCCGAGCCTCTATAGCCGATGAGCTGTCCTCCGAATCATCAAACACAAACATGGCTTTTATTACCATTATGCCGAATGCTATATCCTCAATCTGAACCCCTTTTGGAGATAGCGACTCGACATCTTTTTTTGCTGCGTCTAGTGAGTTCTCCTTAGGGTA
>JAVZPY010000052.1:0-3883 GCA_038881415.1 Candidatus Micrarchaeaceae archaeon | reverse complement strand
AGATTTGGCAACGCTTACTATATGCCTTATATACATTTCAAGTGCTTCCTTGTTACCCTTTTTAATCTCGCGCTTGTATGCTTCGCATGTAGGGCAGGGATGGCGCTTTTTGCCTGGCTGGGTAAACAGGCTTATGATTACTTTATCTTCCATTAGTACACCGCGTTATGAATCTAATGCATTCGTTGCATTTTAGGTCGTAGACAATTGCATTGCAGTTGAATTGCGCAAGGCCTTGCATATGGAAAATCCATATGAATTGCTTTTGTGCATAAAATTAGTACGCACGGCAGATATTTATTGGTTTATAATTTGGAAAAATGCCGCAGCTGCGCCAACAAACAGATAACTTTTAGTGAACTACCTTGCCCTTGCGGACTGGGCTTCCCGCTTGCTGAGTTAAAAATCCAATTAAGCGGGCTGGTCAAATAATCAAATTGATTGGTAGGTTTTTGGATTTAAATTTTAACCTCGGAAAACCTACCAATTTGCCAATTATTTATTAAGCTTCTAAATGTTAAAGCATGTGATTGCATGTCAAAGCATTTTACTACAAAGAGAAAGATACTTGAATTGCTTAAAGAGAAGCCAATGACAAGGGCTGAGCTTTCAAAAGCGCTTAATCTGGCTCCTGCAACAGTGTCACAGCACCTTGAAGTATTGGAAAGAAGCGGTGCAATATTTGTAGATAGCAATGGAAACGGCAGAAAATGGAAGTATTACAAATTTAACAAAGCCTTTAAGGCAGATATATCCGGAGGCAAGAAAAGTTACAATACTGCAGCGGCATTAGGAGCGGCAATAGTTGTGGTGGCAGCTGCAGTAATACTATCATTATCTATTCACCAGTATAGGCAATTGCAGACAAACACATCTACAAATAATGTTGCTGGAAATGTTTCGCAAAATCAAAGCGCAATAGTTCCAGGTGAAAGTTTTTCCTCATGCCCAGTAGAACTGAGAGACGAACTTTTTAACTCTTACATTGCAAGCTATTCTGGTTTAAAATATTACAGCGATAGGGGAGCGCAAGAGTATATAATAGCGCCCGGAGCCACAGGAAGCATTGTACTCCGTTTATCAAAGCCGCCAAGCAGCAAAAATATCAGCATTGCAAATTATGCGGCAATGTATTTCAGCATAAATGGGAGCGCTGGTGTCAAGTATGCAATAAATAGCACAAATGGGGTATTAATATCTTTTAACATGACATCCGAGCAGCTGACAACAGACTCACCAGACGCAACTGTGCTTGTGACTATACATGCATCTGCGAACGCACCTGATGGCACTTATACAGTCATCATACCGGAAGGCCCGTGCAAGCCTCAAGCGCAAAGCTTCCTGCTTACAGTGGGGAGCAAACCATACTACGGTCCAAGCACTGCAGCTATAACTAGCTAGAGTAATTGCCAGAGGCAGAGCTAAGGCGCTGCTGCCTGCCTAGAGAGAATACTCTTCCCCAGGCTTGAGTATCTGAACCTTGCTTTTCTTTACCATTGATGCAAATTTAGACGGGTCCTGTTCTATCTGCGGGAAAGTATTGAAGTGCATTGGGAATGTGAGCTTTGCTCCTATTAAATCAGCGGCAATTGCTGCCTCTTTTGGAGCCATCGTAAAATACCCACCAATAGGAAGCAGCGCAACATCTGGGGAGTACAGTTCTCCTATGTACTTCATATCGCCAAACAATGCTGTATCCCCTGCATGGTATATTCTTTTGCCATCTAGTTCTATAATGAATCCTACCTCATTGCCACTGTGCTCTGCGTGTGTCAGCGCAACTTTAACGCCACCTATGTCTATTGGCTCGCTACCCTTATTCATGCCTATCGTCTGCTGCTCTGGCACCCCAGCATCCTGCATCATCTTTGCAGTTTCAAAAGTAGTTACTATCTTTGCCTTTGTAGACTTAGCCAATTCTGCAGAGTCTCCTATATGGTCGAAGTGATTGTGCGTTATAAATATAAAATCAAGCTTCTTTATCTCGTTTGGCTTCATAGCTGATTTTGGGTTGTGTGATAGAAAAGGGTCTATTATAAGGTTTTTTGAGCCTTCTACAAGCCACGCTGCATGCCCAAGCCATTTTATTTTTACCATTTTTACACCAGGTATACATCTAATTTAAGGTTAATTAAGTTTTGGAACTAATGCATTTATCTTGAGTAAATGCCATTTTGAATAGGGATATAAACCTAAGATACAATATCATTGCATGGCAGACAACTATGTATTTGAGGACAATGTTAGAATATATGATACAGACGCACAGGGCATAGTGCATTATGCAGGCTATTACAGGTTCTTTACAGATGCTGCAGAAAATTTTATGAGGGAGACCCTTGGTACAAGTTATCCTATGATAGATTCGGATACATGGTTTGTTGTGGTAGAGTCAAAAGCGCAGTATAGGAAATCAGCAAAGCTAGGAGACCTGCTAAGTGTTGTCCTCAAACCAGAGATCTTATCTTCAAAGGCTCTAAAGTTTGAGTTTGAGATACTCAGAGGAGGAGAAAGGATATGCGACGGCTACATAACACAGGTTTCGATAGACAAAAACAAATGGAAGGCAGTTGACATACCACAAAACATACTAGGCCGCATAAACGATGTATTGTGAATGCATGCAGAACGCAGTTTACCTCTCGCTACTCCGCTTTAACTCTAGAAAAGCGCCGATATTATCATTTTATTTATTGCTAGTGCTTCTTTTTCTATTAGTATTTCTGTTGCAGAATTTTGTGTATAGAGACCTACCCAGTTTGGGAATTTTTATGATTTCCTCTAGGACAGGAAAGCTGCTGCCAAATTTTTACGGCGGTTTTTACATAAATTATATAGGCTTCATTATACCGCTTGCAATTTCATTAATGTTGCTTGCCTATCTTGCCAGGCAGAGGATTGAATGGAGAAAGGCGGACAGATTTTGGGGTGCATGCATAGTTGCTGTGGCCTTGCTCTCCATAATCTTTAAGCCTATAGAGACAGTGGGCTTGGGTACTGGAATAGATGTGCCGCTGCTGGCTTTTGTAATACTGTGGCTTACCTACCAACTAGTACTTGGAAGGAATTCTATTGCAGCACCGCTTGCCTATGTAATGGTTTTCTTAACTGCAGCCCTAAGCGATATGCTTGCAATAGGTAAGTTCCCTGGAGGAATTACATTTGGAGGTTATGGAATACTTGATGGTGACTTCCTTCTTCCTCTTGTAACTGCACTCTCGATATATTTTGCGGGGATGATAGATAAAAGAAGGCAGTTAGGTAAATAATAAATTTTCAATTCAATATGCAAAAAACGCTTTTACATCATCCCTGGTCATATAGTATATTACTATCATACCATAAACAGAGCCTACTGTCACAGACAAAAGCCAGGCGACTGACATTGCAATTATTAGTATGCGCGCGTCATTTCTGCCATATAGTAAGCCGATTGCCACAGCAATTGCATATAGTACTTCAACTATTATAAGTATTTGAACAGGAAATGTGCCGAGCGCAGAAGTGATAAGATTGTAGCGCGTTAATACCCTTATAAATCCGCTTATATTTTTGCCAAATATTTTGATTTGGAAAAGCTGCATTGAATATATGATACTGCCTGCAATGGTAGATGCAGATATTATTGTTACTCCTGTGGGCCTGACCTTAGGGCTCAAGCTTTTGCTTGAAACAGTGTCGATGTATTCTATTGCTGCTTCCTGTTGGTCGAATACTGGTATTATTGCTCCATCTTCGGCTTTTTGGTATTTTGTCACATTTCAACTGCACAATATTAAGATTTATAATTTCTGATTATGGAGAAACTTTAGGAAAAGTTTTCAGGCTTCCGAGGAAGCGCTGCAACTCAAGTTCGGTAAAACCTTTGTTTATGGAGCCG
>JAVZPY010000051.1:0-4063 GCA_038881415.1 Candidatus Micrarchaeaceae archaeon | reverse complement strand
TAGCTTTGAGTTATGCGGAATTTCTTGGAATTTGGCAATACAGCACGAAAAGTTTAAAAATCCTCAGGCATTCTTAATTAATGGCAAATTAATGATAGCATGTTCCAAACCAAACGTGCTTTAGTTCTTGAGAATGATAGAAGGAGGAGGCGCCACAGCAGGAGTTTCAGCGGCATCATATATCTGATTGCAAATGGCTATGACATAAACAAAATGGTTGACCTGGATGTGCTAAAAGAGGGTATGGAGAGCTTTGAGCTGCCGCAAAATGCTATGGTTATATTGGGCGAAAAATGGACCAGGCTTGATTATGGGGAAGTAGAGCTTGCATATTCCAGGCTTTTCGGAAACAAAGTGCTTATAGAGCCTGTAGAGGTTGGCTATACGCCCGACCCCAGATCTGCTGGCAAGGTTTTCAACCTCAAAGTAAGCAGGCCGTACACAGATATTGGCGAAGACTGCTATGTTGCCGGAGGTATGGTGGACATCGGCCCGCATATAGTTAAGCCTATAAGCGAACTTGGAGGCTTGCTGCAATGCGCTATTGATGACGAGGATTTGATTAATGACAAGAACCTTTTAGTGCTTCTGAGGCATGATGGAAACGAAGTTTACTCTGGTAAGGCTGTTGCACTGAATGAGTGCCCACACATTAAGGCAGTAAGGCTATGAGCTGCTTATCCTCAAGACAATATCTGCTCTATTGCTTCTACGGTCTTGCCGCGTATGATTGCCGCTTCAACGCTGTTCGGGTCTATAGGGACTAGCTGGTCTGTTCCTATGCTAGAACTGAATACGTATAGCGCCCCTGTGAATTCATTGTGCACCACAATGGATTCTGAATCCAATAGCGCTATGCTGCGCAAGTTGCTTGCGTAAAGCGCCTCGAGCACCCTGCTGTCATTTCCTAGGCCTGTTTTTTTTACAAGAGCTTTGAGTTCTAGCACAGCATCGCTAAGCGATTTTAGGTCGGAGCGTTCTATTGAAGTGGTTATTGCATCCTGTGAAACAATGCATTCGAGAGCCATGCTGTTTACTATGTTTATTGCGCTTATTAGCCGGCCTCGCATGCCTTCTAGAAAAAGCGCGTCCTTTGTGTAGCCTTGGGCCGCATCCCTCATTATTGCGGAATATGCGCGCTTTAGCTGCTTCCGGCTCATGTTCTTTATCGACTCTACTTTGTCGAGCTTTGATACTGCGGCTGCTGCCGCTTTCTCAGCGCGAGAGAGTTGGCTCCTGCTTTCTGCCAAGGCCTCCGGGCCGCCAAACTCTGCTATCGAATGCACTATTGAATCTGAGAGCCGCTTCAGCCTTGAATACAGTATCTCAGAAGTTTTTGGAGGCTGCCGGGCATCATTATTTGGATCCTTTTGTTCGTCTATTGATCGAAGGAGTGACATTTCTGAAATAGAGATTATGTCGAGTGCCCCCTGCTCTGGTGCAAACATCTGCCCGTATTGGCGCACAAGACCAGCATCCTCCAGGCACAGCATAGAGACTCTTATCTTTTTTTCTGGTATGCCTGTACGCATTGATATGCCGGTTGCCGTGTCCTTTTTGCTCTCTGTGCTGCACAGGTATAACAGTGCAAGCCGCTCTGTATGAGTAAGTAGATCTACTTTAACTTGTGGCTTGCTGATTGAAAACCTCATTAGAACTCCATATTTCATATTTATGAGAAAAGATATTTAATTACGATTACTTGCACTGCTAGGCCCACTAAAAGGAATTCTAAGCAAGCGACTTTGCCTTATATCTTCTCGAGATGCCTTACTGGCACTATCAAGGTTTTGTAGGAAGACATCACGCGCACTTTTACAACATACGCTGAACCGCGCTTTGCTTCTATAAAGCCAACCTTGCCTTTATACCTTGGGTGTGGAATGTCATTGAAGCCCCCTTTTGGCACTATTGCTACGCGGTCGCCTACCTCAAAGCTCTTTATCAAATCGCGTACCCTGAGCTTTGAAGGTTTGTGGTGCCTTGCCAGGTTGCGCGATTTGCGCGAAAAAAGGCCATTTGACTTTTTTGTCATCTCAATCTCCTGCAAAATACAGCATAGACTATAAGAGGCATAATATATATATACCTTCTTAGCGGTATCTTCTTAAATTGTATTTGGAGTGGTGCTAATTATGGCTAAATCTCAGAAACCGCAGAGGTCAAAAGCTAGATATCTGAATGTAAGGCTAAAGCCAACATACAGGGTTGAAAATATAGTTGCCAGCGCTTCGCTGAACGTTGACCTTGACCTCTACGGCTTGGCAAAGCTATCAAGGGATATAGATTATGAGCCAGAACAGTTTCCTGGAGCGATACTTAAAATCAGCGAACCTAAATCTGCACTTCTTCTTTTCAAAAATGGCAAGATAATATGCACTGGCGCAAGAACTGAAGCAGATGTAAAGAGATCTGTTGAGCAGGCAATAGAATTGGTAAAAAGATACAAGAATTCGCAGCCCAAAGCCAAGAAAAAGTAGATATGCGAATAAAAGGCTCACCGCACAACCTTTTTATATGTATTTGAATGAATGGTATAACGCTTGGATGCGTATTCTCCAAAACCTATTCTCATCCACCCTGGGGCGTATGTATTGTACATACGCCCCACCAACCACCCCTTTTTCATCTTTTACTGCTGCTAGGCTTATCCTATGCATTTTGTAGACAATGATTTTAGTAATAAAGTGCCGTTGTAAAATAGCAATATGCAAACATTTATATATCTTATACTACTCAATATCCTAATTTCATTTTGATTTAAGGTCAAAAGGAAGGATTGGGAGTGAGTGATTATGAAGGACAAACTTTCGGACCTTGACATTTTGTTGCTTCCTGAAGAACATATGGTATACAGTGCTGCAGTGCCATCCAGCATTACTAAGAGCAAAACAATAGCTTTGACAAACCGCAGGTTTATAATGCTTGACGGCTATTCGGATTATACATCGGTGTTCTACTCTGATATAGTTGATATATCGGCAGAGAAGCGCCTTCTCAGGCTGGATGTAATAATTAAAGTCAGCAATTCGGCTGAACCAATAGTGTTTAGGCTAAAGAACAGCGACGTTGCCGAAGAGATATGCGAGAAGATAAATAAATGCGTATATGAGGCCAAACTAGGTATAGAGAGTATGGTAAATACCGACAGAGAGGTATACATGGCAGTACAGACGCAGGAAGCGGCGTCATCAGTACGCGGTATTGGGATAGAGCAGGCGAAAAGGCTTGCAAGGCTGAACGAGACGATAGTTATTGAGGAAGGCGGCAATGCATTGGCAAAGAATGAAGAAGCCAAAAGCGCATCAATTCAGAAAAAAGCAAGCGCAGTGCAGCTTGAAAAGAAAGTTTCAATTGTAGGAAACAGGGTGCGCATACTTGCTGGCGACTATAGCAACAAGACCATTTCAATGGTAATAACGGGAATCAGAAAAGGCGCCCCAATATTTGCCAGCTTTGCCAGCGCAATCAAAACATCTAGAAAGGGGATATCATCGCTTCTGCCTGCATTCGGAAAGGAGAGCAGCAGCGTACTTAGTGGGATTTCGGGCTATGCTGCAGTATCAAAGCAGAAAACATTTGTATACGATTTCAAGACTGGCAGGCTGATAGGCAGCAATGCACTCGGCTATAGCAGAGATGCAGATGCAACTGCCAAAAAGACCTCGCTTGACCTGAACAGTTTCATGATATTCTCGCACAGGAGGGTTAAGGAAGGCATGGGTGCTGGCTCTTAGAAAGTGCCAAAGAACCTTTTCTTCCCATCCAACTCTGCGAATCTCTCTATGAGCTGGCGCTGCTCCTTGCTTATCCTTTTAGGCATTTCTACAGCAAAATTGACAATTTCGTCTCCAGCGGAGTTACCATGTGGTATGCCCATTCCTTTGAGGACAACACTTTCGGTAGGTTGCTGCAGCTCTTTTATCTGAAGCTCTGTAGTCCCGTTTATTGTTGGAACCTTTATTGTTCCTCCTAGCACAAATACATAAAACGGCACGCTTACCTCTGTTATTAGGTCGTACCCATCCCTCCTGAAGTTCTTATCATCCTTTACGTTGACATC
>JAVZPY010000050.1:0-4077 GCA_038881415.1 Candidatus Micrarchaeaceae archaeon | reverse complement strand
ATGCACAAGCGCATGATAATGCTTGATGACAGTGAGCACAAAAGCATGCTAAGAAATTACATGGGCAGCAGATTTTACGTTATTGATAACAGTTCAAGAGACCCAGAAGCAGCTGCAGCTGAGGTAAGCAGCATCATAAAGAACAGCCTCCTTAGAAGGTATGAAGAGCGCCTTGGCGCACTTGGCATAGCCGCAGAAGATCCAAAATAGGAATAGGCTAAGGCTTTACATACTTTATTTCCGGGCAAGCTATGCCACGCTTTTCAAAAAATTTGCGCAAGTAGCGCATCATCTCTTCCTCGTAGCCTGAAGGGACCGGCACAATAAATTCCACATTATTTTTAATGCCAAACTCGTCATCTACAGCTTTTCTAATCAAATCCGAAAGCGTATATTCCCCATCAGAAGCTATTGCATTAAGCTTGTCGTACTCATCTTTCCTCAGCCTTATGGTTACTCTTTTCTCTATTCTATCACCCTTCGCATGGTAGACAAATAAGTGAAATTGCATTCAAATATTTATAGGTGATAGCCTGCCTGCAAAAGCACGAGACGAATCTATTAGCAAGACTTTAAAAGGTTTCCTTAGATAGTTAAAAGATACCATGGCTAAACAACCAATGCATAGGAGAGCGCAGTCGAACGTCGGTACGTTCGCACTTGAATTTGTAGGAAGCCTGTTCTATCTGGTGCTCGTATATGTGATAGCACTGGATAGCATGCCGTTAAGCCCAGCGTTCGTAAATGTAGGAACGTTCTGGCTGCCAGTATATGTAGGCATAGGTATAGTATCTGCTATAGCGATGTTCTTCTTCAGCTTCACCTACCTAGCGGAGGCAAGCATATTATCTGGCATGCACACTAGGAACTTTGGGCTTATATTGGCCCTGGCTTCAGGCCTAACCTTCCTGACCATGACAGTCGGATCGGCGTATTTCATAATCGCGCTGGTTGGCTTCGTGCTGTCGGTGATAGGCGGCATATCTGGATATAGGCTCTGATCTGCCTATTTCCTTTTTCTTTTTTACTTTTTCTCTTTCGATGAGAACACACTGAGAGCCCACGAGCATATTCTATTTGAAGGGAAATAGCTGCCTGCAAATAGTGAATGGCCTGCGCCTTTGACTACGAAAGAGGAAAAGCTGCCCCCGGCATTCGCCCTCAGTATTTCCAATGCTTTGGACGGGGGTATTACAAGGTATTCGTCTTTGCTCCCAAATGCTACCAAAACAGGCACCTTTATCAGTGAGAATTCGCGCAGCTTTGGCAGCGAATAATTGAAAATCCTGCCTTCTGCCCTAGCAGGGTCCGAAGTGCTGAGGAACCTTTCTGCTGATATAATTCTTTGGCCAGGGGACATTATTTTGCTTGGCATCAGTGCACCCTTACTGGCTTTGCTGAGCCTTTTTGCTACCTTTATGCGCTTTTCCATTTCCTTTATTCCGCCATAGTTCTTAAGGTCGTAGTTGTAGTCGTCTACAGGGCTTAGTAATATTATGCCTTTTACTGACCTGTCTTTTGATTTATATACATAGTAAACAGCTTTCTGGCAGCCTGTGCTTTTACCTGCGAGTATTACATTAGTATAGCCCCTGCTCTTTAGGAACTCCAATGCACCCCTTATGTCTTTGATTGAGTCTTCAAACCTTTCCACTGCAGACCCAGCAAGCAGTTCTTTCCTGCCACCCCCTTTGTACTCGAAGGACTCGATAACATAGCTGCCGCGCTGCTGGATTGAAAACACGGCGATGCCAAGAGAAATTGCAGATTTGGCAAGTTTGTCTACGCTCGCGCCGTAAAAAGCCCCTCCCAGACCGTGCAGGTACAGTATTGCATTTTTAGATGCAGCTTTAGGTTCGTAAAGAGCGCCGTAGAGCAGAAGCCCGTCTGATGCGGTAAAACTCACTATGTCTGCAAGCATAAGGTTATATTCCTCTCAATGCTAAAAAGCTTTTCAAAGAATAGGTATAGAGTGACCCATATGCAGGATAGAATAGAGGGAAAGAGGATAGTTGTAACTGGCGGCGCAGGGTTTATAGGGTCGCGCCTGTTGCGCAGCATTGCAGGGACCAACCAGGTTGAAGTTTTGGATGATATGTCTACAGGGATGCCTGGAAACCTCAGGGCAACTGGGCTTTCTAGGAAATTTGCTTTTCACAAGGGGAAATCTAGGGACATAGGGAAGTTTTGTGAGCGCAGCGACCTTGTATTTCACCTTGGAACTCCCTCTGCGGGGGAAATGTACAGGAAGGATCCGTTCCTTATAGGGGAGTCTTTATCAGATATGGTTGGCGTGCTTGAGTATGCCAGAAAAAACGACGCTGGCGTAGTGCTTGCATCTTCTTCCGCAGTATATAATGGATTAAAGCCGCCGCATTCAGAATCTGCCAGCCTCAAGGTCTCAGACTACCAGGCTGAGGCTAAGGTAGGCTCTGAGAGGCTTTGCGAATTGTATGCCAATTTGTACGGTCTGGGAATAAACGTGATGAGGCTGTTTTCTGTATACGGCCCCGGAGAAGAGGGCAAAGGCGAGCATGCAAGCCCGGTAAGCCAATTCATATGGGCAGTCTCAAAGAGGAAGCACCCAATAATATACGGCGATGGGAGCCAAAGGAGGGATTTTGTTTTTGTTGATGACGCAGTTAGGGCCATGATTAAGGCTGCCGAACCCAAAGGTATGCAGGTTTTCAATGTTGGCACAGGCAAGAGCTATTCGCTTGTTGAAGTGCTTGGCATTGTATGCAAAGAATGCGGCAGAAGTGTAAAGCCAGTATATGCTGACATCCCTGCAAGCAACTATCAGGTTGAGACGCTTGCAGAGACTTCTAAGGCAAGCGAGTTTCTAGATTTCAGGGCTGAAGTCTCGCTGGAGCAGGGGATAAGCATCATGATTGCGGGCAACAAAAATGGGGCAAGGATTCAGCTTTAGCCCACAGAATTTCCAGATAGCTTTTTTGGAAGTTTGAAAAAGAATAAATATCTTGTAGATATCTAAATCCTTCTGTATGGTTACAGCGTACAATGCAACAAATTCAAACAATAATAAAAGCGCGGCACAGGATATGGTAGTCTACTGCTCAGCGCTGTCAGACAGGTCTGTTGCTGCGCTTGCAGTATGCCTTGCGCCTTATATACGCAACTTTCAGGTTTATCGCGGAGGCAACGCAAATGCTAAGCAGCTTGTAAAAAATGCCACATTGGCATATTCGAAATATTTTATAGGGTTAGACTTATTTGAATCGAAGGCGCTGCTAGGCGAGCTTGTAGCATATAACGCAAAGCATTGGATTGCAAATAGTTCAAACTATAGAAACAGCGTAATTGGACTTGCAGATATGGGATTTAGAGAAGAAAAAACCGGAAACCGCAGGCCTTATTCGCTAGAGGCTCTGGTAGAGTTTATAAGGTATATGAAATCAGGGGACTTTGCATTTAGCAACTTTGGGCTGTTCAACAGCAATGGAATAATTGCATTGCCAAAGCTAAAAGATTTTGGAGGCATGGAGAGAAATGTTTCTGATGGGATAGAAGCATCATCAGATGAAATCGCGGCAGTAGCTTATAGGCTAACCAAGTGCATAAAAAAACACGGGTTCGCCAACTCTACAGAGCTGCTAATAGTAGCAGCACAGCTGTACAATAAGAGCATGCTAGAATGGGATGGCGGATTTGTTGGTTTTATTGATGAATACATTTCACAAAATGGCGCAAATTACGACAAACTTGAGAAATTTTCTTCTACAAGGATATTCGAAGCCGCTGACAGGCAGAGAAAATCACTAGAAAATAGCGGCAATGAACTGCCTGAATCTAATGCCACTTATGCATTTAATAGGCTGATTAAAAAGCTGGATAGGGATTCGGATGAATATATAGACGTTATAAAATTGGCTACGAGCATAGCTTCTGTAAAGCTTGGGGAGAAATTAAGCGTAGTTAAAGGCAGTAACGGCGTAAGGCTTAGCGGCACTTCAATTAACGGGGACACGAGATCAATTTATTTAGAGAGGCTGTCGCTTCATGCAACAAAGCTCGGCAATGGCTTTGCAGATGCAGAAGAGGCCGCAATTAAGTGCA
>JAVZPY010000049.1:0-4167 GCA_038881415.1 Candidatus Micrarchaeaceae archaeon | reverse complement strand
CGTCTGAAGGAGACGGCGCAGTAGCAGTTACCTTGTCTGAGGTATCATACACAGCGGATGGGGATTCAATTGACAAGCTAAGGATGCCTACAGGTGAAAATATTATGTTTATAACATTTCCAACTTGGGCAGAGCCACTGGAAGGATGTGGAATATATACAACTCCATTTAGTATCTGATTTGAAACCGTAAATGGATACGTATTGTACGGGCCGAAGAAGGTAATCTGCGATGTCGTAGAAGAGTTGACTACGCCATTAAATGTCACATTCCAGTTAAGTATGTGCGAGGAACTGTATACAGAGCTTGTAATTGAAACTTTTGGCATTACCCCGTTGGGCGGGTATGCCCTTATCCTAAACCAGTTGTATGTTAGATTTGCGCCAGGGTCGCACTCTCCTGCCTGTATTGCAGGGTATAGACTTTGGCTCCAGATTTCATTTGCATTTGTTGATGAAACAAATGCATTCTGCCAGCCAACCCCCTCTTCGCCTGTCTTGAGCCAATATATGCTAGCAACCCCTGCCCCTGAAGTTATGTCTGCTGGTACGCTTATAGTGGTATATCCTGTGCTTATTGCGCCATAACCCCAGCCGCCTGTATCCGCTACACCTGCATAGCCTCCAGCAGTATCGCTATTGCCCGTGTATATTCCAACATCAGACGGCCCACTGGAACGTATGCCATTGCTGTATACCTCAACTATCGACTGGTTTAAATCGAGTGGAGTATTGTATATTATGCCTCCCCATGTGCCTGTGCAGCCATTATTTGCTATTGATATGTGCAAACCGTTGCTTACATTTATTGTGCCGTTGCCTATATAAGATGAAAATGAGCGTGATAACTTTGTCCCAGCAAAATTATAGTAGTAGTTGAATACGTTAGCGCCATCATCATATTTTCCATATGCAGATGACAGGTTCGGCGCTTCGCCCACAGTCACGTTGTTGAAAAGGTTTATTGTAGGTGCAGAGAACCCCATAAATATCTTGTATAGGGTATTTGCTGGTATGCCTCCAGATATTTTAAGCCAGTATATGGTGTTTGTTGAGGCGCTGCTATTTCCAGATTGGAGCCAAGATGGTATTATAGTACCATTCGGATAAAAGAATTCAACATTCTGCAGATTGGGCGCCTCATAGCTTTGGTATGCCAAGCTATTTACTGTTACCATCTGCTGGAAGGGCGATTGTATATTTACAGGTTGCGAATTATTGAGAGTTACATTTGCATAGTACTCGACAGAAGTTGGGATGACAGGGACTATCGGCAATCCGGATTCCTTGAATGTTGTAGTTCCGTTGTAGTATGCGGTTACCGTGCCGTTGCCTAAAACCGTAATGCCTGTTGATTGCAGATCTGGGTTTTGCAGCGTTATATTTGAATTGCTGGAAACCCAATGCGAAAACTTGAAATTGGGAGGAGGATTTGCTGTTATTGCGCCGGTGCCTATTAGGTTGGCAGTTGCACCGTTTGGGTATGTTACGCCATTTGTAGTTACATTGCCTGATGTAGGAACATCGTCAAACGTAACCTTATATGGATTGAATACGTAAGCTGCAATCGCGCTGGCGCCGCTAGACGCAGATGTAGTAGAGACCGAATAAGAGCCTGCAGACTGGTTGGTGCATACAGCAACATATGCTGACTCGTAACCATCTGTATTGTTTATGTATTGCTGTTTGGCGCACCCTGCTGGGACTGATACGGATGTTAGGCGGTAATACCCACCTACTGCTATTATAACGGTGAATGCACCGCTTAGTGCCACTGTATAAGAGAGTGAGTCAGATGATGTAGAGTTGCCTGCGGCAGTATATACAGAGTAATGTTTTACTGGAACGCCTATTCCTGCAAGGGCAATTCCGGGCTTTGTTGCCCCAGTCGTATATGCACTGCAGGTATCACTTGTTTGGTATCCTATTGATGCGTCTATTGGTGGGCTGGATGGCGAAGTTGCTGTAACAGAAGCGGTCCATGTAGTTACTGTGCCACGGGTTGCTAAAGTATAGTTTCCAGCTGCGCCGCAGAGGTATAGCGAGTATCCTGATGGAAGTACCAAGGTCTCCGGGTTAGAATCTCCTGCAACTGCACCTGTTGAGTATGATATTACATAGTTGGAAAATGAATCAGATATTGCAGCATATTCATATGCGGATTGGGAGCTTGCGATAATTGCTGTTGGGAGTTGCACCCAAGAGCCATTTATGTATTTATAAAGTGCAACTTGGCTTGGGGATATGCTTAGAGAGTTTATCCAGGTATCATTCACCCAAAATTCATATTTTGCCATCCTTATGTTTTGGTCGCTTATAGAGCTAGACAGGTGTATGTACTCGTAAGTGGGCAAGTTTAGTGGCTTGGTGCTGCTGAAACTGTGTAGCGAGCGCGTTATGTTTAGCGACGCATTTGTAAAGTTGGATGTTACTGCTACATATAAGCTTGAAAATGCGGACGCATTATCGTTTACAACAAATGGATTAAATACGCCTGCCTCCAATAATGCTGCATCTGCATATGTGAAGTTCTGTTTGTTTATAAGGCTTACCCTAGTTGCAAATTGGGTAATCGAGGTTTTATTTGGACTTGAATAGCCAATAATGTATTCTGTAATGTTAGCGCCGCGCTTGACCAATGTGTAGTTAAGAGCCACAGAATAGCCGCTAGGGCTGCCCTTTTGTGACTGCAGTGATGCCTCAAAAGAAGAAAGCAGTGATGTTTTTGAATTTGATAAGCTGGTCGGTATTAAAACACCTCTTATGCTTGTATAGTTCGATATTATCTGCTGCGATATTGTTGAGGAGGTTGATGAAGTTGATTCAGTAGTTGAGACAGAAGTCGTAGAAGCTGCAGATGTTGTCGCTGTTGTAGATGTAGTAGGAACTGTTGATGACGTGGACGTGGAGTTTGTAGAAGCTGCAGAAGATTGGTTCGTGTAAATTGAGAAATTCACATAAACTTTATTTGAAGAAAGCAAGCCAGACAATACCGAGGGTTTGTATATTATACCTCCATAAGATCTCAGATCTACCAAGTATGTTGTGTTGCAATATACGCACTGGGTCGAAAAGTTAATTGGGGATGCGGCACCGGATATTTTTGTAACGCCGCCGTATGACACAACCCACGTTGAGTTTTTGGGCAGGCCTGACTGGTAGAATGATATGCTTGCATTAAAGTATATTATGTAGCCATCGCCAGCCTTTACTGGGGTTGGAGGCACATTTGGGTGTATGATTATAGTTCCGTTATTTGCTTTCCACGTATAATTCTGCACACTTACTGTGTAATTTCCTGGGGGCGTGCTAAAAGACGCGGTTATCGAATTTGTGCTTACAGTTATATTGTCATAGCTTATATTCCAAGTTGCATTATATGGCAGACCTATTGCAGTAAAATTAGTTATTAGATTATTGACTTGCGCAGATTGGGTGCCAGAAGTTTGGTTTCCAATAGCTATTGAGTTAGAAAGGCTTAGCTGGCTTAATGAGTTCTGGGTACTGTAGGTACTGGAATTTGAAAGCGGAGCATATAGAAGCAAAGCTAGCGCTATAGCTAAAGCTGGGATTAGGCTTAGACGTCCTGCCTGCATTCCAGTACCCACTATTAACTACTATACAAACTTTAATAATATTGACTTACAGTTGGTTTCCAACTGCCAGTCGGGTTTTTGCATGGAAAAGCAGCTGAATAAGCAGTTGTCGGCTGTTTGCAAAGCTGGGCGTCACATTCGCTTATAGGCATCACTAAATTCCTCCATCTTCTTCGCTATTTGCTTTGCCTCGCTGTTATAATTGGAAAGGGCCAAAATTCCCTCATTTGTTATTTTATACTCCTTCCTAGCTTTCTCAGGCCTCTCTTTCTTTTCTACTGCCTCTATATAGCCATTCCTTTCAAGCCATTCAAGGGTTGGGTATATTGCTGCGGGCCCTGGCTGCCACATTCCATTAGTTCTTTCAAAAATCTGCTCCATCAGCTCAAACCCGTGCATAGGCTTTTCAGAAAGTAGCTTTAGTATGTAAGGCTTGAGGAGGCCTTGCGGCACTATGCTCACTCTGAATGGCCCGCACTTGCAATATCCCCCACGCATATTATTCCTCTTTGCCCTTATCCTCCTCCAGCTCAGATATGCGCCTTTCTATGAATTTTATCTCCTCTTCTAGG
>JAVZPY010000048.1:0-4396 GCA_038881415.1 Candidatus Micrarchaeaceae archaeon | reverse complement strand
TAGAGAATGAATTGGCTGGCAAGAAGCTTTCAAGGGCCCCAGCAGAAGCGGCAGTAGAGAAGGCTGCAAGCTCTCTTGAAGCAGAGGACAGCTACTATGCTAGTGCCATTACAAAGAGGTCTGCGCTAAAGCATGCTGCTGTCGCGGCGCTTGAAAAAGCATTTAGGAGAGGGGTTGTGGATAGGCAAAATGCCCCTCACTAAAGGGAGGGGCTTTAAATAAGTTGATTAGCATGTTGCACAGCAACATTGGACAAAACAGCTTCATCTGGACGAAAGAGCCAGTTTACAAGGGCTCGCCTATTGGAAATCTGGATGGGTTTATGGCCAGTAATATCATCCTGCTTCAAAAGGGATTTCAGAGCAATATTCTTGCTTGCAGTCCAGTTGGAGTTGACTACAACTCCGCATTTCTTGAATCTGAACAAGGCATAGTTTCTACTGCTATGTCCCTTAGCAACAGCACCGCAGTGAAGGCAGGAACAGAACTTGCTTGTATGCCATGCATCAACAATGCCCAGCATAATGCCTTTGCTAAAATACCTATGTTAGGGGCTCTTCCTAAAAGTAAGGAAAGAAATTCCCATAACTTCACGATTGGATCTCTTGCCTTTAGGATTGAAACGTTTAAGATTCTAGATGGCGATATCGGCATTATAATGAAAGGCCATTTCTGTAATATCTCTAACAACTTAGCCTATTCTGTTCTTGACAAAGTTATGCTCGTTTCGTTTGGCCCTCTCAAGTGCCTTCTTGGCATATTCGCTCCCACTATCAGCATAACCCTGCAAAACAGATTTTCTCTCAAAAATCTTCTCTCCCTTAACCCAAATGTACTTTCCAAAGTAGTCCTGAAGCAAAACTTTGCCTTCTGGAGAAATCACAGCAGCAAAACATTTGCTGTTCGCATCAACCACACTTGCGAGGTGATATGATGAAAGAGCCAAAAAAGATAAATATTCGGATTTGGATTAACGGCAAGAGGTACGAGCGCAAAATAGAGCCGAGGAGGCTGCTGTCGCATTTCATAAGAGATGATGCTGGCCTTACCGGTACACACATAGGCTGCGACACTACAAACTGCGGCGCTTGCACTGTATTGCTTGATGGGAGGCCAGTTAAGTCATGCACAGTTCTCGCAGCGCAGGCAAATAGAAGGAAGGTCACTACTATAGAAGGCATTTCTGGCGATGGTGGGCTGAATGCGCTGCAAAAGGAATTTGTAAAGGAAAATGGGCTTCAATGCGGTTTCTGCACCCCTGGCATGGTGATAGAAGGTTATTACCTTATAAAGGAGTACGGACACCTCACAGAACAGCAGATAAAGGATGGGATTGCAGGCAACTTGTGCAGATGCACAGGCTATGAAAGCATAGTGAAAGCAATAAAGAAGGCTTCCTCAAAGGTTGGTAAAAATGGAGAGGCTTGAGCGCTTCGTAAGCGGAAAGGGCAATTTCGTAGATGACATAAAAGAAGACAACATACTGTACATGGCAGTTGTGCGCAGCCCTTACGCAAGGGCGAAAATTTCAAGCATAAAGGGAGGCATGACTTACAAGGACATAGATGCAGTCCTTACCTCAGTTGGAGAAGGTGCAGCCGCTGCTCGTAGGGAGATAATGCACCCAGTATTTGCGAAGGGCTACGTTAACTATGTGGGCCAGCCTGTGGCTGCTGTGTTTGCCGACACTAGGGAGATGGCAGAGGACCTTGTTGAAAGTGTTGAAGTTGAATATGAACCACTTAAGCCGGTTGAGAGACCGGAGGAGGCGATGGAATCAGAGCCGATACACAGCAGCATGAAGAGCAACGTTCTTTCTGACAAGCACATAGGGAAGGATTTCAAGATAAAAGCGGATATTGTGCTTGAGGACAGGCTTGAAAACCGCAGGGTTGCAACAAATGCGATAGAGCCGAGAGGCATACTGGCCAAATACGACGGAGGCAGGCTTGTCATCCACGTTTCAACCCAATCTGTTTTCAGCATAAGGAGGGGTATAGCTGGAACGCTCAATATCCCGGAAGAGAAGCTCAGGGTTGTGCAGGCTGATACTGGGGGTGGATTTGGCCTTAAGGGGGGACTGCAGCCAGAATACCCTATTGCTGCATTTGCATCTATGAAGTACAGGAGGCCAGTGAAATGGATAGAGACACGGAGCGAGCACCTCATGGCAGCAAACCAGGGGAGGGGCGCAATCGGCAAAATGAAACTTCATGCAAACCGCAACGGCAAGATACTTGGAATAGAAGGGGAGATAATTGTAGACGCAGGGGCGTATGCGGGAGGCCTGTCAGAATTCGGCCCGAGCTTCATTGCTATGCAGCTAACAGGGCAATACGGCATAGAGCATGGAAGCATCAGGTGCCTGAGCGTTTTCACAAACAAGGTGCCGTACGGGCCATATAGGGGCGCCGGGAGGCCTGAGGCAGCATTCTTTATGGAGCGCATGGTTGATATGTTAGCAGATGAACTGCATATGGACGATGCAAAAATAAGGCTGCTTAACGGCACAGATAAGCCTTTCAAATCGCCGCTAGGCCTAGAAATTGATGCTTCAAGGCCTTTTATGAAAGCTGCGCTCAAATCGCTTGGATATGGAAAAAGAGGCAATGCAAATGAGGGCCTTTGCTTCTTCGTTCTAGTTCCAGGCGCTGCTCCGGGCGAAAGCGCAAGGATGCTGGTAAAGGAGGGGATTGTCCACGTGTGGCTGGGCAGCAACCCCCACGGGCAGGGTCATGAATTCTTTGTAAAGAAGCTTGTTTCTGAAGAACTTGGCATACCAAGGTCAAAAATTTCGCTTGAAACCCCTGATACAGACATGATAAAATCTGGGGTTGGGACTTGGGGAAGCCGCTCAGCGATAGTTGGGGGCGCGGCAGCTGTCACGGCAGCCAGTAATATAAAGCAGCAGGTCATACAGAAGAACGGAAAGTACAGCCCAAAAGCGCTCCTTGAAGGGGAATATGACTACTTCGGGTTTTATAAATTTGAGGGTAGCCTTAACTCTTTCGGAGCCAACTCCGCAATAGCAGAGATAGGTGATGCAGGGGAGATTAAGGTAAGGGAAGTTAGGGCATATTACGACGTAGGAAGAGCCCTTGACATAAATATGGTAAAAGCCCAGATAATGGGCGGCATAGTGCAGGGAGTTGGCCAGGCAATCAGTGAGGAGGCAATATACGATGAAAACGGGCAGCTGCTTACTTCAAGCATATCAAACGCAGGGCTTTTAAGGGCGCCAAAGGTGCCTGCAATGCACATATCAATTGCGCAAAACGCATCTATGATGCCGCACCGCGCGAAGGGGCTTGGAGAAGCGCCAACGATAGGCACGCCTGCAGCAGTTGTGCGCTCCATTGAGAAAGCGGCCAAAAAGCGCATACGCTCTACGCCTGTTAGGCAGGAAGACTTATAATGCTTCTTTTTATGCCAGTAAGAAGTTTTTGCCAAGTTGCGCACGGCCTTGAGGCTCAGGCGTTGACAGCCTCCATCACGCTTTCTAGCCTTTTCTTGCCGCCCAGTCCATAGTTCTTTACTTTTTCTATGTCTACTCCGTGCTTTTCCGCTACCCTTTCTACATACTTCATCATTGTATAGCCACCGAGATTGAGCAGGCTTGAAAGTAGCATTTTGGCCGCCGGGCTTCCCTTTGATTCGAGCCTTGAATCTCTTGCCGCCATCTTTGCAAGATGCCTGTATGACGCATAGTACACTGCAAACATTGATGGAGTGAGAAGCGTGTCATCAAATTTCTTGGCCTTTATCCTGCCCAATGGCACATTCAGCATAGGGGTAACTGTAAATTCGAATGGCCTCCCGTCCACATAGGAGTTGCTCAGTTTATTTATCAATGCTACTGTGTCCCAATTGTCTTCGTCAGTTTCTCCCTCCTGGCCAACCTGCACAGTAAACGCTGGCCTCCAATAGTACTTCGTCTCTACCTGGACGCCCCTTATCACTATCTCGTGCCAGCTGCCGTCGACGCCTATTTTTAGCGGGAGCGTTTTTGCAGGCATATGCTTCTTGGCGAGCTCTTCGCTGCCAGTTTCTAGGCCAGTCTGCACACCTATCCAGTTCCTCGGGCCGGCCTTTGCTATCTCTGACAGCTTTTCGATCAGCTCAGGATAGCCTGCCGGTATAGAAATCCTGCCGTGTGTTGGGTTAACGGACTTTACCCCCTTAATACTCATTGCCATCGAGAACAGTTCTTTAAGCGCATCTTCGTCTGGCTCAAAGAATTGTCTGTGCTTGTATCCGAAAAATTCATCCGAATGCAGCCAAGCCTTGTCAGCGCCTCCAGCTATATTTACCTCTATCTCCTTCCTTATCATGTCCAGGCTGTAGTACCTGAGGGGGCGCAGCGTTACTTCGCAGAAATCGCACCCTACCCCACAGC
>JAVZPY010000047.1:0-4418 GCA_038881415.1 Candidatus Micrarchaeaceae archaeon | reverse complement strand
AGACGGCGGCTACCTGCTTACCATAACCGAAAATGGCTATGGCAAGCTGACCGAGATAAGCAGATACAGGCTCCAGGGCCGCGGAGGGCGCGGCGTGATAAGCATGAAAATAAATGACAAGACAGGCAAGGTAGTAAAGGCGATGCAGGCAAGCGCAGAAGAAGGGATAATACTGATAAACTCAGAAGGCACAGCTATAAACTTCCCAGTATCCTCAATAAGAATCACAGGGCGCGCAGCCAGCGGCGTAAGGCTCATGAAGCTTGACAAAGGGGCAAAGGTCGTAGACGCATTTGTTGTGCCGGCCGAAAGTAGCAAGGCCACGCCAGTCTGATGATGCCTACCTTTCGCTCCACAGGGTTTCAGGTGTTGTAATGATTATTCTGGGAGGGTTTCTTATCTGCTCTTCGCGCTCCTTTTTGGAGTGTCGCCATGCCTCACGCCGATGGACACACCTAGCACATCGCATATTTCCCTGAGTGCTCTCGTTGGCAAGCTCAACGTTTCCATGTCCTCAATGATTAGCGATTTCACATTCTGCTCTATAGCGTTCAAGGTTTCGATCTGGTTCTTCGATGCTGATCTCCTCTTTTCTCCGATGGTTTTCGTGAAACTCTTCCAGTTATTGCTTTGTGAGGCGATTTCCTGTAAGAATGCTGGAGTTTGTTGTAATTGAATCCTGAAGCTTACCTTCTCACCGAAGAATGCAGTCATATACGATTCCGAGAAGGCGTTTATGTCCTTGAAGGGATTTGGAAGGCATTGCTTTGCATCTATGACTGAGGAGAAGAGAGAAACCCCAATAAAAAATTAGTGCACAAAGATATTTAATTTGTCAACTCCCTACCTAGATTATATGCAAAAGATATTTAATATTAACTTCCCATTTAAATTATGCCAAAGTCGCTTAACATCGCAGGTAGGCTCGAACGGTTGCCATCGTCCACATATCTCTATACATTAATAATTCTCATAGCTCTCGGAACATTCTGGGATTCCTACATGCTTTTCTCTATAGGCGGGATAGCAACGCATTTCTTTACCGTAACAGGGACAAAATATTTTGCTGCATATCTTCCTGCGCTACTTTTCGGCGGTACTTTCGTAGGGGCAATATTAATGGGAACCCTTGGGGATCGCATAGGCAGAAAAAATGCATTTACACTCGATGTAGCGATTTTGGCTAGTGGGGCCTTAATAGCTGCTGCGTCATCAAATCTGATTATCTTTGCCGTAGGGCTTTTTGTGGCTGGGCTTGGAACTGGAGCTGAAATTCCGTTATCCTCTACATATTCGCAGGAATTTGCTCCTACAAAAAGGCGCGGATTTATAAATGCTTTAGAACTTGCTATAGGTTTTGCTGGGGGAACAGCAGGTGGCTTTGCTGATTTGTTCCTTGTGCCCGCATTTCCGTTTGGTTATAGATTGGTGCTGCTAATAGCAGCAGTAGGAGGTTTCTTAGCTTTGCTGATGAGGCTCAAGGTTCCAGAGTCTCCAAGATGGCTTGAATCAAAGGGCAAAACAAGCCTCGCGGACAGCATAATGAGAACTATAGAATTAAATACCATGAAGGCAAAGCACATAAGGAACCTTCCAAATATTATCAACATGCCAGAGCCTCTGAAGAAGAAATTGAGTCTAGCCAGCTTATTCAAAGGCAAGTACAAGAGGAGAACTGCAAGCGCATGGTCAATAGAATTCTTCCAAGGTTTTGGTTTCTATGGCTTCGCATCATTTGTTCCGATATTCTTACATGGATTGGGATATTCCATAGTTAGTTCATTGCTCTACACTGCGTTAATACAGACAGCATACCCTATAGGTACACTATTAACTACTACATTTGTAGACAGAATTCCAAGGAAGTCCGGTATGGGCGTGCTATATCTAATAAATATGCTGATGGGTGTAGGATTTTTGCTTTCCGGGGTATACCATAGCGGCGCTGCATTTATAGTGCTGTTCGGTTTCCTAACTGAACTGCTTATATTTATGGATGGTCCATTGCTTCATATATATGAGACAGAAATATACCCAGCATATGCAAGAGGCAGTGGTTCGAGCATTTCGTTCTCCCTCTCAAGACTTGGCGGCTTTGTTGCTCCCCTGCTTGGCGGTTTTCTGTTAGTCTTATACCCTACAACTGGCTATATAACAATAATAGCTTGGGCTGCAGCAGCGTGGATAATATGTTCAATAATAGCATTTGTTGTCGCCATCGATACAAAGAACCTCAGCTTGGAAGAAATTGAGACTAAGGCGACAAGATAAATGGGTGATAAGTTGACATGCAATGGTACAAAGCTGCGCAAGATGTTAGATGCAGGAGAGACAATACTAATGCCAAACGTATGGGATGGGTTTAGCGCCAAGGTAGTTGAGAGCATGGGCTTTAGTGCGGCGCTCATATCTGGCGCAGGAGTTTCAGAAAGCAGATGGGGGCTGCCAGATCTTGGGTTAATGAGCTTTAAGGAGAATCTTGAAGGCGCAAAAGTAATAGCTGATATAACAACAATACCTCTTATAGCAGATGCAGATACTGGGTACGGAAATGCAATGAATGTGTATCGTACAGTGCAAGAATTCGAAAAAGTCGGTGTTGCCGGAATTATGATAGAAGACCAGGTCTGGCCTAAAAGATGTGGCCACATAAAAGGAAAAGAAGTGATACCTGCAAATGAAATGGTAGAAAAGATCCACGCCGCTGTAGACGCAAAGAAAAGAAAGGATTTTATCATAAAAGCAAGAACGGATGCAGCTGGGCCAATCGGAATTGCAGAAGCAATAAAGCGGGCAAATATGTACCTAAAAGCCGGTGCTGATCTCGTACTTGCGGATGCATTGCTATCTGAGAAGGATATAATAAAATTCGTAAAAAACACCAATGGTCCTGTTGCAGTAAATATGGGGCTTGGCATAAGGTCAAGACCAACCACACCTTTATTGACACCAAAGAAACTTCACCAAATTGGCGTATCCGTAATAGATTATGGGAGAATAACTTCTACGGCGGCAATAATGGGCATGAAACTTGCACTAAAAGAACTGCAAAAGTCTGTAAATATGGACAACGTTGAAGAGCACGACGAACTCCTCGTCTCCTTTAGCGAATTGCAAGATCTTATTGGTTATAAAAAATGGATGGATATAGATGACAAATACAAAGTACATGAATAAGCCCAAGTTGGATATAACCAAGTACCTTCCAGAGATAAATATGATAAAAGACGAGACAATAAGAAGAAAAACAATTGAAGTCTGGCAAAAACTTTGGGCTGAATCAAAGTATAAAGAAATAAGTGAACTTCCTGTAAACAGTTCATCAAAGTATCCGCATATAATTCATAACAGGTCTGTTATATCTATGGCTATTTCTGTTGCCCAAAATGTCTCTAAATTTCACAAAGTAAAAATCGATAAGGACATATTGATAAGCTCCGCAGCTCTCCAAGATTCAAGCAAACTTGTTGAGACCGAGCCGGATGGGAAAGGCGGCATTAGAAAATCAAAGATTGGTGAGATGTTCCAACATGGGTTCTATGCAGCACACGTGGCAATAGAAGTTGGCTTGCCACAAGAAATCGCGGAAAATATACTAGAACACACTTTTGATAACGCTGTTTATCCTAAAACCTTGATAAGTAAAATATTATTCTATGTTGATCAGATAGATATGGCTGCACTGAACCTTGATAGGTGGAAGAAAAGTGGATTCGTCTACAGATGAAAGATTTCAGTGGAGAAAATAGGATATAACGAATATCGCTATAAGCATGTCCAGAAGAACCACAATGCTTATCGCTATGAAAAGATGGTCCTTTCTTGTTACGTACCTTATGAGCAGCGACGCTGCTGTGAGAACTGTATCCCAGACAGATTAGAAAATGCAGAGCCTATTGTAAGGAATCTTGTGTTTATTATTGAATTGCTTGCTATAAGCTGGTTTATCATGTAGCCGTTGGGCTGCTCTGAACAAGTATGGCGCCTATTCCAAACAGCATAAATGTAGCGCTTGTCAGTATCCCAACTGTGAGCATCGCGCTTAGTTTGTCTTCGAATGCCATTATATTACTTCGACGCATTCGTCGTGCCGGCTGAAAGTAGCAAGGCCACGCCAGCCTAGGCTCTTTCGCTCCAAAATTTCCTGTTCCTCAGGAATTCCTTCTTCGCGTTTATAAGGTCGAGCATAAAAAGCCTTCGATCTTTCCTCACCATCTTGAGCAGCCGCGCAGCTGTTGCAATACCTATACCATATGTGGCGAGCGCCATAAGTGCGCGCTTTCCATATGCATCCACCAGGCTCGCGCCTCTCAGCATCTCAGCATGCAATTTTTTACCCTCTGCATTGATCCTCTTTCCTTTGGCTATCTTGTTTATGAGATCCAGGTATTTATCATCCATCACTGTGACCATTGGAC
>JAVZPY010000046.1:0-4422 GCA_038881415.1 Candidatus Micrarchaeaceae archaeon | reverse complement strand
GGGCTTGGAGGAGCGCTTGATGACGGAGGGGGCGGCGGGGGGGAGTATACATTGAACTGAGCAGACGGCACGTTAGAATGCCTAAGTGTAGAATTTACTGTGAAGAATACTTCCGCGGTAAGGGTGTATGTTCCAGCAACAGTGGTCACATTAGGTATTGAAAGCGATTCTTTTACTGATGAAGCAGGATTAAGTGCGGGAACTGTATAATTGAAGGAGTGGCTCACTGGGCCACTGATATTTACCACCAGTGTTGCATTTGGAGAGGCAAGGCCACCCCTGTTTAATATTGTTACGTTTACGGGCAATATAGCGAACTGCTTTATGCTTGGCGGCACAGACAGATTTGACACAAACAGGTTAACGCTTGGTATTAGGACTATCTGGCTTGTAGCAGATTTTTTATAGGTCAAATTTGACACAGTAAGCTTTATAGGGTATGTAACGGGGCTTGGGAATATAGAGGAGTTTATCGCGACATAGTACTTTGCAGGAGTCGTATTTATTGATTTTAGCGTTGCAACATACTCATGAAGCAGAGTATAGTTAGGGTAGTATATGTCAAGCGTTCTTACCAGATTGTTTAAAGAGCATGGCTCTGAAGTGGATATGGTGTAATTTACTGTGAAATTGCCGTAGTCTATATAGCCAGGGGAGACGTTGAGCGATACATTGAATGGACAGTACACATCAACGGAAGCATTTATTGAAGCTACGCCTATGTATGATGCATAGGAATTATGCGCCAGTATTGCTGCTACGGCGAGCGCAACTTGCAAGAACATCAACCTGTTCAACAATACCACTATTGCTGTGTAGGAAAGTTTGCATCCAAACTTCGATTAATAAGGCAAAAGAGCTAATAAAAGCTTTATTAATAAGTTTAACTGGCTTAGTGAATGGGTTTTGAATTGCTTAAGGCCAAGCCATGTCTAAAAAGGTAATTATATGCTCATAGGGATAATAGGAGCGCCGAATAAAGGCAAAAGCACTCTTTTCTCTGCGCTTACAATGAATAGCGTGGAGATTGCAGATTATCCGTTTACTACAATAAAACCGAATGTAGGAGTGTGTTATGCGAGGAAGGTTTGCCCTGAAGTGGAGCTTGGGGTAAAATGCAGGCCTAGGAACGCGCCATGCGACAATGGCACTAGAATGCTTCCTATAAACATAATAGATGTGGCAGGGCTTGTTGAAGGCGCACATGCTGGAAAAGGTATGGGCAATCAGTTCCTTAATGATTTGGCCTCAGCAGAGGCTTACATAATTGTAGTTGACGGCAGCGGAAAAACTGACATTAACGGAAATTCTGCACCTGGCAACCCTGTTGACGACGTGAAGATGGTTCTCGCTGAGCTAAAAATGTGGCTGTCTGGAATAATATCGAGGCATATGCCGGCACTTTCGAAGGCACGCGACGGAGTTTCAGCCTTAGAGGGTGTGCTAACCGGGCTTAAGGTTAGCAGAGAGCAGATCTCGAAAGCGATAGAATCAGCGCACCTTACCGAAAGCAACATAGGCTGGAGCGAAAGCGACATAGGCCTTTTTTCATCCAAGCTTGTCGAAATAGCGAAACCTTTCATTATAGCCTGCAACAAGATGGATGCGGCAGAAAGCGTTTCAGGTTATAATGCGCTCGTTTCTGCATACGGAGCGGAGCACGTAGTGATGGTATCTGCCGAGATTGAGCTTGCGCTGAGAAAAGCGTCTAAGGCAGGCCTTGTCTCTTATACGCCGGGAGGCAGGGGGCTGTCAATTTCTGATGCGGCTACCCCGCAGCAGGCCAAAGCGCTCGAATATATGAGTAGATATGTATCGAAGCACGGCACCGGCGTTCAGGAGCTGATAAACAAAGCTGTATTCGGCCTTCTTGGCAATATAGTGGCTTACCCTGTAGAAGATGAGCACAAGTATTCAGACCATTTCGGCAACGTTCTGCCAGACGCATACCTATTGGCAAAAGGCTCTACAGCAATGGACCTTGCTGCCAAAATCCATACAGATATAGCTAAGAATATGCTTTATGCAATAGATGCGCGCAGGAAGGTGAGGCTCGCCAAAAACTACAAACTGAATGACAACGACGTGATAAAAATAGTGAGCGCTGCGCGCTAGAAACTTATAAAAGGTTTAGAGTAACATAATACAACATGGCGCTTTTCAGTCCACAATCGCAGGCAGGGGTGATGAGCTTTTACGATGCGCCTGCAAAAGGCCCGAAAATAAACCCTAAAATACTGCTCATAGCAATTTTCATATTTGCGATTGTAATAGTAGTTATAGATCACTTCATATATGTATAGCTTAAGCTGTTTTGAAGTGGTCTTTTTTGCGCTCCACAACATCGCCGCTCTCAGACATTATGTAGAGTATTGCGCGCGCTCCGTCCTCATCTATCCCTACTTCTTTCGCTATTTCTGATACGTGCTTTGATGATTCGCTTATAAAGCTGATTATTTTCGGAGCGTATTTGTTGATGTAGGACCGCAGCGCGACATAGAACTTTTTGTTGAAAGCTCTTGTACCCAATACTAAACCCATCCTTATGCTTTCCTCAAGCATAGAGGATACCCTCTCGGCGTCTGTCGCATTGGATATTACTAGGTAGCCTTGGGATTCTAGCAACTCGGTAAATGCGTCGCGCTCTTCCAGTTTCAGAACCCATTTCTTAGGCTGTTGGGTTGAATCGCTTTGGTCCGTATCTTGCGAATTTTGTTGCTGCGACTTGCGTTTTCCGTACAGGTACTTGTCGTAAATGGATTTTGAAATTCCATATCTGTATATATTGTCATCTTTCTTGTATAGGTTTACTATCTTCCGCTTCTGCAAACCTGCAAGTATTTGCAGGGAGCGCTTATCAAGCGCCTTTGATACATTTTCCTTTGTGCGGTCTGCATAGCGTATCCTGTCCAAAGACATAAGCACAGCTATTTCTTCTTTGCTAACTTCGCCATTCGAACCTGCGCTTTCTCCATTTTCGCCTTCGGCATCTTGCGGCTTCTCGCGCTGCTTGCCTTCTATCGCTTTCAGAAGGTCGCTCTTTTTTGCAAAGAGGAAGGATTTGTCGTTGTAGCGTATGAAATCTACTTCTTCGCCGTCCTTTATACCCAGAGTTTTTATTACGTCGAAAGGCAGATTTACTATGAGGCCGCTTTTAAGCTTGTATACTTTTGATATAACACCACCACAATAAAGGATATTAAAGCAATCAGCATTATTCTATCGTATGGAAAGCTTAAAAGAGTTTTCAGCCTACACAAGAAGGAGCATGAGCATAAGGTACTCGTATGCAGTGAGGCGCAATGCTATAGAGTTTGGCATGAGCCCTGAGCTTCTTGTTGAGAATGCGGGCGAGGCAGTCTCGGATTCTATAGTAAGGAGGATGAAAGGGGACAGGATATTGGTAGTCTGCGGCTCCGGAGAAAAGGGCGCAATAGGGCTTGCAGCTGCAAGGCACCTTGCAAACTCCTGCGATGTGCGCGTAATACTCCTTGGAGGAATAGAAGAAGTGCACAACCAAACTTCCAAGTTCAACATAAAGATGCTTGATGGGCTTATAGAAGTCGTTGAGATTGGAGAGCACAACATAGATGTGCTAAGTTCTGAGCTTAAAAATGCTAATGCAGTGCTTGAGGCAATAGCTGGAATTGGAGTGCATGGGCGCATAAGCGGGGTCGCCAGGATGGCGATACAGGAGATAAACAGCTCAAAAAAGAAGGTTATATCAATAGATGTGCCGGCTGGAATAAATGGCGACACCGGAGAAACTAATGTTGCTTATATAAAAGCGGATGAACTCCTTGCCTTGCACAAGGTCAAAAAGGGGCTTATTAGGAGCAAGGCAGTAGGCAGCATAATACAGCTTGATGTTGGCATACCTCTTCTTGCAGAGCTTGGGTGCGGGCCAGGCGATTTTACATACTTGGGGCTGCACAGGAGCGAGTATGCAAACAAGTATAGCAGCGGGAGGCTGCTTATAGTTGGCGGGGGAAGGATTTACAGGGGGGCACCAGTTCTTGCGGGCTTTGCGGCCAACGCAGCCTTTGCAGCACTGCGCTCGGGAACTGGGTATGTTACCATAGCGGTGCCGGAGCGCATAGAAGACCGCTTGGGTCCAATGGCGCCCGGGTTGATAATCAGAAGCATACCAGAAGGCAAGGGCGCCAGCGATGTCGCCTCGGAATTAAATTCTATAAAGCATAATGTAATGGTTGTGGGGCCAGGCTTAGAGAGCAAAGACATAGATTTTGGCATAATAAACAGAGTAGTACACGAGGAGACTTCCAAAAAGAACATAGTGCTTATAGATGGCGGTGCGATAAAACCGCTCAAGGATTACAGAAACATGTTCAACAGACGCATGATACTTACGCCACACGACGGTGAGTTCAAAGAGCTTACAGGGATCAACCTTGAAGGTAA
>JAVZPY010000045.1:0-4465 GCA_038881415.1 Candidatus Micrarchaeaceae archaeon | reverse complement strand
TTGGAAGCATAATAATAAGCCATGTTGTCTATGGCGCACTACCTCTGTCCGTAGTGCTTTATTCATCCGCCGCAACCTTTCCAGCAGCAATAATATTGATCGCTATAGCTGCCAAGAGCTACATCAAAAAAAGGAGCGCAAAAATGATTTCTATAATAGCTGGCGTCCTTGTTGTAAGCACTGCAGGGACACTATACATAGCAGCTTTTCCTGCATTTCTGTATTATTCTGAGTTTATCGGCATACTGCTTTTATGGCTTGGCTTTATCTGAATTCTGCTGCTATCCTGTTTACGAATTTTATATTTGCAATTGAGAGCGAATCAACATTCTCTATTGCATATCTGTCGCTTGCGCTATCATTAACCTTTTTCTTGAAGAACTTCCTAAAAAGCGCCAGGTCTTCTTCCGAAGATATGCACTTAATATAGCCTATTATAAACTGCAGGCTTGAAGAGTCTGCTGCAAATTTCTTTTTAAGCCTGCTCCAATTTGCTTCAAGCCAGATAAGCCCTTCCCTCGAGGTCGAGGAGGATGAAAATGCTGCCTTCAGAGCAAGCTGCTCTTCATAGAAAAAGCCCTTTGCTGCTAGGTAATCCAAGGCGCGAGAAAGATCTATGCCACCCAATAAACCCATAGCATATACAATTTCAGCGCGCTCCGCTGCGCTTTTTGCACTCTCATAAAGCTTTTTTGCATTTTCAAAGCCCATATTCCCAGACCTTGCCGCGACAAAATAAGCTGTGGCCCTAATGTCTGGCTTTATCCAATTTCCCCTTAAAGCTATTCTAACCATCCTTTTAGCCCAGCCAACGCTTTCCCTGTCGCCGATGCTTCCAAGCAGTTCAAGTGTTGAGCTCAAGAGCATTATCCCAGGGACGCTATTGGGCCTTTTCCTCTGAACCTCTAACGAAGCTTTGGCATGCAGCAGAATCCTTCTTTCAAGCTTTTTCGGAAGCCTGGTTCCGCATAAAGATACAATATCAAGGAAATTTACCATGATGTCCCTTGCAGTGTATGGATCTGGGTCATCGCAATATCTACCTACAAAATCCAAATAATCCCTAATCTTGTAGTGCCCGGCCCTAGTCAGCGCATACAGGTCATTTTCAATTCCAAATGCATCCAGCGCTTCAAGGCCCCCGCGCTGTATCTCCATCCCTAGCAACTTTAACTGCTCTGCATCATATGCCACCCTATAAAATCCAGAGTGCATGTGGTTGAGAAGAGTCCAGCTGCCAGATACCTTGATGCTTGCGCTGTTTTGCAGTATTGCATACCCCTCAACCCCGTTAGAATCAAGGTATCCCACAGGGATTACCCAATTGCCTGAACTCTTTGTTCCATCAATCAAAAAGCGCAATTTAGACAGCCTAAGCCTGCCGTTTGCCATTCTGGCTTTTACAAGGGGAATACCTTGCTCAGATAGCCAAGAATGCATAATATTGCCTACAGTTTCGCTGTTACTGCTGCATTCTGCCTGAATGCTGCTTATAAGGTCGTCTGGAGTCGCATTTGAATAAGCATTTTTTCTAAGGTAGCTTCTTATGCCTGCGAGAAACTTTTCGCTCCCTATATAATGCTCCACCATCCTCAATACAAGGTATCCCTTGTTGTAACTTATTGCATCAAACATGTCCTCTGGCTTAAGGCTGGAGTCAGGCGAGCTTATCGGGTGCGTGTTTTTAACAGAATCAGAAAACGCGCCTGCATTAAATAGGTCAATCGCATATTCTGTCCTTATATTCCACTCTGGGAAGATATTGTCCAGGGCTTTGTGGCTCATCAGGTCCGCAAAACTCTCGTTTAGCCATAGGTCCCCCCACGAAGAAGTAGTTACAAGATTGCCAAACCACTGGTGTGCCAGCTCGTGCGCAATAGTGTCAGATATATTCTGCAGCTGGTAGATCGAAGCGTACTTTTTGTCATATAATATGTCCCTTTCACCACTGGCTATTGCGCCCCAATTTTCCATCGCTGCATTGAATCCCGGTATAGCAATGAAATCTATTTTTGGAAGTGGGTACTTTATACCAAGATACCTGCTGAAGAAATCCAGCACTCTTGCAGCCATTCCTATTGAATTGTTTATTAGATGTACTTTTTCTTTTCTTGCAAGTATGCCGACCTTTGTTTTGCCGTATCTGTAAGTTCTTCTACCAAAATTGCCAACAGCTACAAAAAGCAGATATGTTGACATTTTAGGCGTCCTTTTGAATTTAGTTAGTGTATACCCGCGGTATGGTTTGCGCAGCTTTTCTGGCATATTCGATACAACGTGCATCCCCCTTGGCGCTATAACACTTAGTTCAAATGTAGCCTTCAAGGCCGGGTCATCAAAACAAGGGAAAACAGACCTAGCAAAGACGCTTTCCAACTGTGTGGCAAGTATATAACTTCCGCTTCCGTTGTCTGTGTACCTCTGCTTGAAAAGCCCATTCATGTCGTTTCTGACCTTTCCTCTGTAAGCAATGCAAATTTTGCAGTTACCAGAAACTCTCTTTCCAAATGCAATCTTCAGATATCCGTTTCCAGTCGAATATTTGGCCTCCACCATTTTTCCTCCTGCAAGAAAGGCTGCAGATTTTACTGAGATCATATCTGCATCTAGCCTTACCGAGGATACCGGTTTGCTTATGTCTACATCTATCGTTACTTCTCCATCAAATTCCTCAGGATCCCAGCCAAATGATAATGCAATAGAATAGTTTCTAGGTATGCAAGCGTAGTGCCTTCTTGCCATTGTAAACACGAGAACTAATCTCACAAAAAAACTATAAATAGAACCTGCGTATTATTGCAAGCTTTGCTGCAGCTACTTTTACTTTTGTCAAATTACATGATGTTAAATCCTTTTATGTTCTATCGCATTATGCTTAATATGCCAGTTAGAAATATTAGACGTGAGCGTGTAGAATATCTTACTGCGGTAAGAACCTATGCAAAAACACAAATGGGCCACTTGGGCAAAGCAAAGATACTCGATGCAGGATGCGGAAACGGGGCTTTTTTGCGCGCAATAAAATCAATACACAAATCGATAAACGCCGTTGGAATAGACAAAGACTCAAAAGCGATAAAGCAGGCTGTGCGGATCGAATCTAAGCGCCCAATGGGGTTAAAGTATGCTGTTTGCCAAATAGAAAAACTCATGTTTAAAACGTCAACCTTCGACATCGTAATAATTGCATTGGTACTACATGAGGTAGAGCCAAAAGCGCGCAAGGCAATGCTGAAAGAGGCAAAGCGCGTCCTAAAAAGGAATGGAAAAATTATAGTTATCGATGGGCCTTTAGAAAAAAATAGCATAATAAAGGCAATGCGCTCATTGCACATGAAAAACATAAATGTATCAAAATTCAATGATTACGACAATGCTTATACTGCAGAAAAAGGCTGATTTCTGCCAAATCTCCTGGCCACATATATTTTTGCAAGCTTTGCCGAAATTGCGGCTTCATTGTCATTGGGCTTGCCGGCTACTAGCCATTCCACAGTTTCCGGGGCCCTGCCCCATTGGCCGACGTAGCTGTGCATAAACCACGCCAATTCGCCCATATGCCACAATGCACCATCCCATAAAGAGATTGTGTTATTGTTTGCTTTTACTATGCTTATTTCATACCCGCCGCTTTCCCGCCTTCCAAGAAAGCCTGCTTTGCACAAGTTTGCCATTATCTTCATGCAACCCCCTAGCTGGACTCCGCTCTCCTTGGATATTTTGCGCGGATCTATCCAGCCATCAGCCCTATTTATAGAGCACACAACCCTTTCTATTGATGGGATAATTTTGTTTAGGTAAGGCTTAGATTCTATTAACCTCGACACAGCTTCTTCTGTTTTTATTTCCCTCATTTTTATGTATCTGCTCCATTCCCTATGTGCCTCTGTCCCGCGCGGGCGTATCGAGCTGTAATCTATTAAGCCAATGTCTGCCATCACTCTTATCTGGTGCCTCGCAGTAATTCCGTATGATTCAGCAATCTTTTTGACCAAGCCTTTATAGGTATAATTCTTATCAGAAGACACAAGTGTTTTAGTAATCGTGTATATGTTTGCCCCTTTTGAATATGCCCCAGGGGTTGAAGAAGGGCCGAAAACGTCAGATAGAGTAAGTTCTTTGCCCATTTTCGCTCCAAGTCTAAGAACCGTTTCCATAGCCTTAATTATAATTGGGTCATATATGCATTCTGCCCATTTCTCCTTCCGCATTGTGATCCATTCAACGTTTCCCTTTCTGCTGTGTTCACGCTTAACATTAACCGGCCGTATATTGCTGTGCCACCTTGCAAAATAATTTGCTACCGTTTCAGGCGAAACCTTTACGCAGTTGCCCAAAAATTCAGATACCTCTTCTGCAAGCTCTTCCCTGCTATATTCCTTTGAAGGCTTCATTGCCAATATTGTGGCCGCTTTTAAATCTGAAGAGAGCGCATACGAGAGGCTGTCAACCTCATTAATTGCCT
>JAVZPY010000044.1:0-4526 GCA_038881415.1 Candidatus Micrarchaeaceae archaeon | reverse complement strand
ATCTATCCCCATGGCCTTTACTACACCAAGCGCTTGGACGCAGAATGCTTCATTCAACTCTATAAGGTCTATGTCATCCAATTTCATACCTACACGCTCAAGCGCTTTATTGGTTGAGGATATTGGGGCGAGGCCATACATTTTTGGATCTATGCCAGATGCCGCATAAGTCTCAATTTCCGCCATTGGCTTTAATCCATATTTTTCTACTGCATTCTGCGATGCAACTAGCAGAAACGACGCGCCGTCACTTATCTGCGACGAATTACCAGCAGTTACAGTACCTCCATCTTTAAAAACAGGCTTCAATTCAGAAAGTTTTTCTATGGTTGTATCGCGGCGTATGCCTTCATCTTTGGAAACGGTTTTGCCATTTGCATTTATCTCTACAATTTCATCTAAAAATTTGCCGCTTGATTCAGCAGCTGCTGCTTTCTTGTGACTTTCGAAAGCAAACTCGTCCTGTTCTTCTCTGCTTATTTTATAATCTTCACCTATGTATTCGGCAAGAGAGCCCATATGCAAATCATTGTAGCAGTCCCATAATCCTGTAGCTATCATTTCATCAGAGAACTCCATAGAAGAAAGGTCGGCCTTTGCTTCGTTCGCTGCTTGTATAAATGACTCCAAGCTTATGCTGCCCAATCTATGTATTTTTCTTGCCCCTCCGACCGAAAATGGTGCATTTGTCATGCTCTCAATTCCGCCCGCAATTATTAAGTCGGCATTGCCAGCAGATATTGATTCTGCTGCTAGGGCTACGGCCTTGAGACCAGAAGCGCATACTTTATTTACAGAGTAAGCTGGAATCGTATCTGGCATTCCAGAATACATGACCACCTGCTTTGCCGGATTTTGGCCGAGGCCCGCAGATAATACATTGCCGACTATTACCTCGTCAACAACTTTCGGGTCTATGCCAGTTTTCGATATCAGCGCTTTGACCACTTGCGCCCCTATTTTTGGGGCAGGAAGCGCAGCAAGGGATCCCATGAACTTCCCAATAGGGCTTCGTAAAGCTTCTATGATGTATGCATTGTACATCTCAGTCACCTCTAAATTCTGGCTTGCGCTTTTCG
Source organism: Candidatus Micrarchaeaceae archaeon (assembly GCA_038881415.1). Taxonomy (GTDB): domain Archaea; phylum Micrarchaeota; class Micrarchaeia; order Micrarchaeales; family Micrarchaeaceae; genus JAJZYW01. Next base: position 3,447 of record JAVZPY010000044.1, on the reverse strand, counting down.
ATAAATGCCTTCAACCCCTCTTTTCCATCCTGGCTCGATAGCGAGGCTATAAATGCCTCTTTCTCTGCAGAGTAGTCAGGTCTGGATGCAAGGTATATCGCCTTTTTGGCTTGCGCAATTGAGTTGGGGCTGTTTTCAGCAATGCTTGACGCTATAGACATAGCTTCTGAGAGCAACTCGCCCTTTTTTACAATCTTTGATATTAGGCCCATCCTAAGCGCTTCATTTGCATCTATCTGGTTGCCTGTGAGTACCATATATTTTGCATTGCCAAATCCAATTACCCTTGGAAGCCTGTACGTGCCTCCCCCACCTGGCATTATCCCCAATTTTATTTCTGGCATGCCAAATTTTGAATCTTCAGTTGCTATGCGGATGTCGCAAGCTAGCGCAAGTTCAAGGCCTCCGCCTAAGCAAAAACCTTCTATTGCAGCTATAAATGGCTTGGGGTGTGCTTCGATTTTAACGAATATCTCGCGCAGTGTGTCCACAAATGTCCCTATGGCTTCTCCTGATAATGAGGATAGGTATGCGACGTCAGCGCCTGCGCAGAAAGCCCTGCCGCCATTTCCGCTTACGACCACTGCCCTGCAACCATTGTCTTCCTCTACCTCTTTTATGGCTTGAGAAAGCTCATTTATCATCCTTATGCCAAGGACATTAAGTTTTGAAGGATTGTTCAGCTCTATTAGAGTTATAGAACCTTTATGTGATACGGATATTTTCTCGTATTGCATTCAATTCACTTGAAAGCAGCAAAATCTTTTCCAAGCACGCCTTCTGCTATTTTAAGAGTTTGTATTTCATCTGTTCCTTCATATATCCTTGCAACTCTACTGTCGCAGAATAGTCTGCCTACAGGAGACAATATAGAATAGCCAAAGCCTCCGAATACCTGTACCGCCCGGTCTGCAGATTCAAATGCAAGCCTGGAAGCTATCTTTTTTGCTAAAGATATGCGGAAATCCGATTCTTCTATAAGCTGCTTGTTCAGTGGATCCTTTTCGTACTCCGCTTTTCTTATTGCTGCAAAATAAACAGGCCAGCGAGCCATCTCTTGGTTTTGGCGTATTTCAGCTATGTGATTTTGGATGAGCTGATGCTTTCCGATCTCTTTTCCGTGCTGTACACGCTCTTTTGCCCTTTCTATAACTGCGCTTAGGCATGCATCTATAACCCCTACTGATGCAGATGCTACGCCTGTGCGACCATTCATTAGTCCGGAGTAAGCAACGTGCATTCCCATTCCTATGCCGCCAAAGACTGAGCTCTCATCTACTTCTACGCCGTCAAGCTGCGGCATTGCAGTATCTGATGTAAATATGCCGATCTTCTCTTCCATTCTCATTGAAATGCTGAATCCAGGGGTTTTGGTTTCTACCAGAAAAGCGCTCTTCTCTGCAGGATTTTCTTTTGACCTGGCAAAAACTATCATAACATCGGCTATTGACCCATTTGTTATTAAGTATTTAGAGCCATTTAAAACATATCTGGAGCCTTTCTTCTCGTACGTTGTTGCCATTGACCCAGGATCGCTTCCTGCTTCTGGCTCTGTGAGCCCATATGCTATTATTTTCTTCCCGGAAACCAGATCTGAAAGGTATTTGCTCTTTTGTTCCTCAGTACCCCACCTCTCAAGCATCATCTCGCCAAGGAACATCTGCACATTTACAAAACTTGATATCCCCATGCCAAGCTGGCCAAGCCTTTCTTTTGCAAGTACTGACACGAGAGGATTACTGCCTCTGCCCCCATATTTTTTGCTTATTGGGACACCAAGCACATTGTATTTCGCTAGCACTTTTGCATGGTCTGGATTAACCTCCCTTTTTATATAGTGCTCAAACTCGGATTCTGAAAGTTCATCTGCTGCTTTATCAACATCATCAAGCACCTTAAGTTCTTCTTCTGAAAATTCATATATATTCTTAAGATCATTTATCGCCTGCTCTATCATCTTTTCCATCCACACACCTCTTAACTTGCTCAAGATAATAATAAATTTTGTGCTTTTACTTTGCTTTTTCTAAAGCCTCTTTTACGTTTTTTATTATGATTGCTATCTTCTCTGAGCTTACCTTACGTATTATCCCTTCTCCAAGACCACTTATTATCCCGCTAAGATCAAAATCAGCCCTCCATGGCATTTTTGTAAAACCGTCATATTCTGATGGAGACGCCGTTAGCTTTATAGAAACTTTGTTTCCAAAACCTGCCCCATTTAGCATATAAGTAAAACTTCCATCAGAATTTTTGCTTATTGAGCCTTTTATCGCAAAAACCCCATGTATGCTGCCAACACCAACAGTAACTTTTATAGAGAAATCTGAGCTGCTTTCAAGTGAAAAATCGCTAGAATCTGGTATGCAGGCAGTCACTTTTCCAGGATCAGATAGAAATGCCACAACATCGCTTAATGGAGCCCTTATGCTCTCCTCTCCGTTGAAATTTATCTTCATTTAACCTATATGATATTCACGCAAACAGGCTTAAATCTTTGCCCTGCTCAAATCTTCAAGTTGCTGTTACATTTAGGGCGGCACTCGCTGATTCTTCACCTCCGATAACAAACCTGTATTCGGTGCCATTTACAGGTAATATTACTATCCTGCCATTTCCAAAGCTAAGCTCACCTGAAAAAGTAAGTGTTACGTTAGATTCTGCCGAAAGGTTGTAGCCAAAACCGAAATCCTTTCCGAAATCAAATTCACCGGAGCTTGAAGGTATTACCAGCGTACCATTTGGTGCTATTATGAAGTTAAACGTGCGCAGATGCTGAACGTATAATCCTTCATTGAGAACTTCATATTCATGAGATTGGGTCTCATTTTCTCCATTTTGCCCCTTTTCAGTAGAAGAGTTGGACTGGAGATTAGAATCTATTCCGTCTGTCCTGTTAGTTATATTAAGTGGCAAACCGTTATGGCTGTGTAATACGTTTGACGGGAAACCGCCTCTAATATCCGATATATTAAGCTTATTAGGGCCTATCTGATTTATTTCTCCGTCTGAATTTATTTTAACAACAGTAGTGTTCATCCCAGAGATAGGAGTTATTGCAACGCTATAATTACCGAAAACTAGGAGATGCCTAAGCATTACACTCGTATTTGAATTATCCTTTACTACAATTGATATGTGTGTCACATTTGAAGATGAGCTAATTGATGCGGATAGTATACTTATATTTGGCCTCAGATCGCTCAGCTTTTCTTTTACACTTGGATTTAATTTCTCTGAAGCACCTATAGCGTGGTTAGATGGAATGCTGCCATTTCCTACTACTATTGCCTTTAATGATGGAACAAGAACAAATATTGTAGAATTTGATGTGAATATGGTTGCAACAGTAGGTGAAAAATCCACCAATAAACCAGATGTGGCATTTATCTTAGACTGGCCCACAACATGTGCTGTTATATTGTTATTCGGTATTACTAAGTTGCT
>JAVZPY010000043.1:0-4676 GCA_038881415.1 Candidatus Micrarchaeaceae archaeon | reverse complement strand
GGTGCACAATTACGGCAACATTACATCATATCCATTCAGGGTGAACAAGGCATTCATAAACTTCCAAATAGCCAGCACAAGCGACCCATATGCATATGTGGAGCTGCTTGTAAATGGGACGCCATACGAGAAACTTTATTTCAACACTGTCAACATATCCACGGCCTCCTACCAGGCTTCTAAGCTTACCAACGTAAGCATACCAGTTATAAAGCTTGTAGGCCAAACAGTGCAGATACGCGTAGTAAGCCAGATAGAGTCTTTCCTGAACTACATAGCCGTAACTAATTTCAGAATGTCAAACAGGCCAAATATGGCTCCAGGGGTAAGCGTAAAAACAGTATTCCTAAACCAATCCTAATCATATCTTGTACTTCAGGAGCGCAGCTATCCCTTTGAAGCCAAGCAGCAACTCCTGGCCGTATTGGCTCTTAGAAGAGATAAAATATGTTTCAACACCTTGCTTGTCAGCCATGTCAAGCAGGGCCTCTATCGGATCAGACTGCTCAACGATCTCAAAGTTGCCGCCGCAGTCGTGCTTCTGGAGCCTTTCGTTCCCACTCTCAATCCTTTCAATCTCATAGCCGCACGAGCTGCATCTGTATCTAACCCTTGTTAGCTCTATGTCCTCGCTTATGAGCAGCTTGTCCACTGAAGACGCAGCCAAGGCCTTCTGTACATTTTCAAACCCGTATGTTGCAAGGCCATTTTTTGAGAGTTCTTTCAGGAACCTTTCCATTATCCTGCGCTCCCCTACTGCAGCCTGTTCAGAAAGCAGATCTTTCGCCTTGTCAAGCAGCTCATTTATACCGGTGTTTTCATCAGTGTACCCTGTGTCAAAGACCCCAAGTACCTTTATCTGGTAGTTAAGCTCGTTGTCTCTCACAAAGTTCTCCTTTGCAGGTCCCGGGCCGCCAATCACAAGCCCCTTTATTTTAAAGTCGTATTTTTTGAAGACATCATTTATTGAACTGGCTATCTCCTTGTAATAGTCGCTTATGCTTTCCTCAATAGCGCGCGTATATCTCGCCGCAGATTGGCCCCCTTTATGCACCTTTGCATGCGCAAAAGACCTGAGGGTCTTTTCGACTGTTACGCTAGTGCCTTTGAGCACTGCTATAGTCGCCTCCCTCCCATCCATAACTAGAAGGGCGTACATATCTTTTGCCTCCATCATCGCCTCTATAGGCTCCAAAAGGAATGAAGAATCGCACCTGTATATATTTGCTTTTATCGGCTGCGGCGGCTCTATGGAAAACAGTTCAATATCAGTCTTGGCCTGCTCTTTTGATATGTTGCCGCAGAATACTGCCAATCCATTTTTTGGCGGCTGTTTGTACAATTTCAAGTACTGTATTATCTTCTCTATTGCCCCCTGGACATTAAGCCTCGTGGTTTTCGATTTTATGTTTGAAGACTGGCTGTGCTCGTCCCTGAGCTTCGCGACCTCGTCAGATATCTGGAAATCCGGAGGGACATATATGCTTATCAGCTCCGTGCCAGAACCCCTTATAGAGGCCAGCCTCTTAAGCTCCTTCTTTATATCATACTCCTGTTTCATCTTAAACCACTGCAATTATGCTGCAGAATGCGCTGCTATAAATAGAACGGCAAGCGTTATATTCATTTCTTACTGCTGCTTTAATGATATCCTATCTTTGCCCATATATTTTATTAATGCATCCGGAACAATTATGCTGCCATCATTGTCAAGGTAGTTCTCAGCTATAGCTGCCAGTACCCTTTGCACAGCTACTCCTGTTGCGTTGAGCGTGTGAACGTATTCCCTTCCATTCTTTCCGTCATATTTTATGTCAAGCCTCCTGCTTTGCCAGTCAGTGCAGTTGGATCCAGAAGTAAGCTCCCTATAGCGCTGTTGGCCTGGGAACCATCCCTCTATGTCTATCTTCTTTGCAGCTACGACACCCAAATCCCCTGTGCATATATTGACAACATGGTAAGGCAGACCAAGCTTTTGGTATATGGATTCCTGGTTTGCTATCATCTCATCGTATATCCTCCATGAATCTTCAGGCGTGCAGAACACAAACTGTTCAACTTTCTCGAATTGGTGGACCCTGAATATACCCTTTGAGTCCTTTCCATGCGAGCCTGCCTCCCTCCTGAAGCATGTGCTGAAGCCTGCATACTTTATTGGGAGGTCCTTCTCTGATAGGACTTCCCCGGCGTACATGGCAGCTATAGGATGCTCTGAGGTTGCGATTAGGAACATTTCATCCTCCATCCTTTCATATTCCTCTTTTCCTGCAACTTCCTTTGTATCGGTTGCAGCATAAAGCGCATCTTCAAAATCGCCAAGCCCAGTTACGCTCCTGTAATATTTCTTCCTAAGCATATACGGCGTCGCTATCGGCGTGAAACCCTTTGCGTATAGCTCATCCATCACAAACCTGATCAGCGAATGTTCAAGCAGCACAAGGTCCCCTTTAAGGTAATAAAAGCGCGAACCTGAAATTTTTGCTGCGCGCTCAAGGTCGACAAGCCCAAGCCTTTCAAGTATCTCTGCATGGCCAACATCTATCCTCTTGCTCGTGTCGCCCCACTTCCTTATCTCAACATTTTCGCTGTCGTCCCTGCCGTATGGCACGCTGCTATCAATTATATTCGGCATATTCCAAAGTAGGAAATCTGCGCGCTCTTCGAGCTTTTGGAGCTCTTTTTCCAGCTCGTTTATTGCCTCTTTTGTTTTGCCAAGGCCTTCTATTTTTTTGGATGCGTCAGCACCTGCCTTCTTGAGCTTTGACACCTCCAAGCTCTCAGCATTCCTCTTTTCCTGCAATTTCTGCATTTCGGTTTTTGCCTTCCTTATTTTTTCGTCAAGTGCAATGACCTCATCTATAGGGTAGTCGCTCCGGCGCCTCTGCAGCGACTCCCTTATCGCGCTTAAATTATCGCGCACATATTTTGTAGTTATCATAATACCTCCCAATCCAGCAGTAATTATTGCCAACCAATGCTTTTTAATATTTTTATGCAAAGCGCCTGCATAAATAATAGGAGCCAAGGCGCCAAATGCCGTAAATACCAACAGGCCATCGCAAGCAAAGTGCGCCGCGGCTTATGGAAGATGGAAAACATTAAAAATCCGAAAATACAATAGTGCTCTGCATGCAGGGGTGGCGGAGCCTGGTCAATCGCGCAAGGCTTAGGACCTTGTGCCTTAGGGCTGCGTGAGTTCAAATCTCACCCCCTGCATCAAAAAGCTAAAAGGAAAATGCTGCGCGGCGTTATATATGGAGATAAGCTGGAGCGATTTTGAAAAGGTAGAAATCCGCATAGGCAGGATAACCAAGGCAGAAAGTTTTCCAGAGGCAAAAGTCCCGTCATACAAGCTTGAAATAGACTTTGGGGCATTTGGGCGCAAGAGAACTTCGGCCCACATAACAAATTACAGCTTGGAGGAGCTGCCAGGAAAGTATGTTGTGGCAGTTGTAAACTTTCCAAAGAAACAGATAGCAAACTTCATGTCCGAAGTTCTAGTCCTTGGCTCAACATCAAATGGCGGGGTAATATTGCTAACAGTTGACAAGCCTGATAAGGTGTCGCTTGGGGACAGAGTTGGCTAGCTACCTTATAAGTCTTGGTATATTGCCAACAAGGCTTTGGTACGCCTCGCATGATGTCCACTGGCTTGGCTCCTTGCCTTCTGCAATGTCATTCCTAACAGAATTTGCAGCCTCGCTTTTTATGAGCGGCTCCAGCGAATAGCCTGTATTCCTAATATTTCCTATTTCCTTGTTCCACATTATAGAAGGGTATACCCTGCCGTAGCTGTCCATGAATACAGAAGCCTCCATGCTCCTGCTTTTCATAGGGCTTTTTCCTGTCCTTGCATATCTTGCAAGGTTTCTAAGGAAAGCGCTTTCTATAACCTGTATCGCGTCAAATCCAGCCCTGCGCTTGCCCAGCAGCCAGTTTATCTCCTCAGCGGCCTTATCATTGTTTGCTTTTATGTCGAGGTTTGAATTCCCGTAATAATTATCTGATATCTGCCCAAGATTTATGTGGAAATCATTGTATGTTACATCCGGTATCTCCTTCATCACCGCGTTTATTGTATCTGCAAGCTTGCCTTGGTTGAAGATACTCATTGTATAGCCGAAAACGAAGAACAGGTTATTGTACTCTTTTTTAAGCCTCTGCAGCATCCTGAAAGTATCAATAGCCTTGTCAAAGTTCCCTGGAACGCCGCGAACCTTATCATGCAGCTCCCTGTACCCGTCAAGGCTTACAGTTATGGCAATCCTTGGTATGCCAAGCTCAAGTATTTCCCTAAGCCTCTTTTCCATCAGCGCATGGCTGCACAGCGAATTTGTAGGCATTGTAAGTATGTAAAGTTTCTTGGAGTTGTTTGCAAAGGCTCTTGCAATGTCAACCAGGTCGTTCCTCATGAACACCTCCCCTCCAGTAAGCTCTATCCACTTAAAGTAGGGGTTTTCCTTCGCGAACTTTTCTATTTCACCAAGGGATAGCTCCCCTTTTGGCCTAAGCTGCCATATATTGCACGTCAGGCATCTTGAATTGCACCAATAAGTTATGGCAAAATTAAGCTTGTACGGCCTATCCAGCTCAACCACGTTTGACTTCAGTGCCGTAAAGGCCAAGCCAAGCAGCTTTGTTACGTACATGCATACCTAAAAGATTGGGTTTTCATA
>JAVZPY010000042.1:0-4746 GCA_038881415.1 Candidatus Micrarchaeaceae archaeon | reverse complement strand
TTATGTTTGCAACTATTGTAGCATTGCTCCTAAACACCAGATCAATCGCTTTGAATAGCTTGTGGTATGCAAAGTACGGCAAGGGCCCTGTGTAATTTGATATTGTGAAGTTCACCTTTATGGTTTTGTTTGACTTTGTTTCAATTCTTACAAACGCATTCTCATTCTTAAAATTGACAGAGAATGGGTTGCTGTTTGAGATGCTAAAGCCTGCGTTATACGAGCTGCTTGACTGGTTTACGCTTACTGTACCTTGCGGTATTGTTGTAGTTGCTATGCTAGTAGTAGGTATCGTTGTGCTGACAGTTGTTGTGACGGACGTAGTCGGGATTGTCGGAATTGAGGATGATGTGCCGCCGCTTGAGCCTATTCTAAATACGTCATACGAACGAGATATGGAGCCGCTAGAGTAGTTTGCATTTCCGGTTGTATTGAAAGTTATTATGTACAGCCCAATAACGTTTGAGCCGGCATAGGTTATCGTGTTGTACGTTGTGCTGTCAAGAACTCCATTCACATAAAGCGAGGCGGACAGCTGGTTTCCAGGTGTGCTGACATCAGCGGTTGTATTGCACAGTGGCCCTACGCTTGGATAGCTGCTGCATGCACTGACAAAGCTGAGCGGAGGAGGCGCTTTGTATATCGAATAGTTCCCTATTGATAGAACTCCAAAGTATTGTGCGGAAGGCGTGCTGTTGAATTTGAACGAATAGTTGCCTGCTGCTGCCGGGGCTATGAATGTGATTGTGTTTGATGCGCTTGTAACTGAGCCTACATTTTTGTACATGCCCCCATCCATAGCCATGTAAAGGCTGCCTGTGGCGCCTTTAGGCATTATTGAAGCTGTTATTGTGGCATTGGAGCCATTATATGCAAAGCTGTGCGGAACCGAAATGTAGCTGGACGCATTCAGCTCCGAAATTATAAAGTTGCCAACCGCTTCAGCGCTTGTGTAGTTGTCGTTGCCATTTGTAAGGAACTCCAGCTGGTAGCTCCCGAACGTCTGCACGCTTGCAGAGCCATTTATGATCTGGCCTATTGCATTGGGCTGGTATGCCACCCCTATAGAGTTGCCGTCAAGCTCCATAAACCCGCTGAGATTGTTCGATATGCCAGTTATAGAAATGCTGAATGGCACAGATACAGTGTTGCCCTCATATAAAAAGTTTGTCTTTGTGAGAAAAAGGTTCATTGTTGGCGTTGCCTTGCTTATTACATAGCTTGCAGCCGCTGCCCCGGCGCTGTATATTGCATTTGCATCTGTATCGAGAGAGAACGAGTACGAGCCTGCTGCTGCGGGCGCATTAAATGAGATAGTGTTGGATGTTGTAGTAAACACTCCAACGCTTGTTCCTGCACCGCCATTGACAGACATTATTAGGTTGCCTGTAATGCCAAGCGGCGATACCGAAGCAGATATAGTGCTGTTCCTGCCATTGTAATTGAAGTTTGACGGTGCATTTAGTACCAATAGCGGTGACAACTTATTAACTGTGAGTATTTTTGACAATGAAGCCGATATTGGGGGCGACGCGCTGTCGGTAACAGATACATTCGCATAATAGTTGCCCGACGGAAGTTTGCCAGGCGAATATGTAAAGTTATTTGATGATGAAGTAAGAGACACAGTATTGCTATATATTACGGTGTTATTCGACTTGCTTACCAACGATATCGATGCGCTGTAAGGGGAGATGCCGTTGTAAACCTCTATGCTTATTGCAGGCGAAGACAAAATAGTGACTGTATTTGGGCTAAACGTTTCTGTAGCTTGCAAAGCAGGGATTACTGTAAAAGCAACTGGGACCGAATAATTGGTCTCCGGCCCAGCCGCGCTTGAGTCAGTCACAACAGCCTTAAGGTAATAGGAGCCTGGATTAAGCGAAGTGGTATTAATGTTGACATCATCAGCTATATAGCTATTTTGCTGGAAACTTTGGACAAAACTTCCATTGACTGAGTTGTAGATGTTTACGCTTATTTTATATGGCCCTGCGCCTCCTGTCCATGAAAGCGCCGCAGTAAGCGTTTGGCCCTGTTCAATTGCATTGTATGTCGAAAGGGTTACAGAAGGCGCAGAAAGCGTAGGGTATACAGGTATTAGTATATTGCCGGATTGGAATAAGTAATTCGGATTTGCGCCCAAATCTGTGCCAGTAATAAAATACGTGTATATTGCGTTTGGCGTTGCAGGAGTATTGAACGTCAGCGAGCCAGAGCCTCCCGGGGATGCTACTGTGGCGGTATTGCCGACTACTGTGCCATTGGGATAATACTTTACATTGACCTGAAACGGCCCTATTCCGTTGTTTACCTTGAATCCTATTGTAAGCTGCTGGCCCAAATCAGCGTCCCCAGTGTAGTTTGGCGTAGAGAATGAAGGAGGGCTTGCGACTTGCACTGCGATCGGCTGCGGCGAAGCTACCGTTTCAATTGAATTGTAGGAGCTGTCAGTAACAGAGGCGCAATAATAGTATGTACCTGGGGTTGAAGGGGAGTTTGCCGTCAATGAAGCGGAGGAAACCGGATTCGTGTCTGACGCTGAAATAGTCTCCGAGACTACTTGTGTAGTGTCTGATGAGCATGATGAAGATGAAGACCCGTCAGTTATTGCTACTGTGTAAGGCGGAGAGCCGCTTGCAAGACCAGTGGCATTTAACCATGAGACTGAAAAAGACAAAGAATTTGAAGCATAAACCGAGTTTTTGTTTATACTAAAGCTGTTGAAAGTTAATGTTGGGTTTATTGTGAAATTTGTCGATGTATCAACATAGCTTGTTCCGTTTGCTACTTCAAGAGAAATGGTATATGGGCTGTACTGAAAGTTCAATGTAACCTGGCCACCTCCATTACATATATTGCTTCCAATTACTGCGCCTCCGCCATCAGGTATGTTCAATTGGAATTGATTGCCGTTGCTGAGCCCGCTCTGCTGTATTGTGCAGACTCCGGATCCTGAACTCGGTTGCGTGCTACTTATAGTGATAGTATAGGACAGCGTTTGCCCTGATGAAGCTCCGCTTCCTGAGAATGTGAAAGGGGCTAAAGCAGTAGCGCTTGTATCAACATAAGCATTAATAGGGGTTATAGTTGCAGTAAGCCCAGCATATGCCAAGCCTGATGGCAAAAAGAAAAAGACCAAAGCAACAGCGGTAAGTAATGCAGGAGCGCTGGAAAATTTTATGGCAAATTTATTCATTTAATCTATACTCTATATAGAGTGAGTGCAAGTATTTTCTTGTTCCACATAATCCTATTAAGCGACGCTTTTACTCATGCTTGCCTACCACCTACCAACTTGCTTAAAATGGGATAGTAAGAAATAAAAACTTTTCCAAAGAAGCAGATATTTATACCTCCTCCTGAGGCGCCTAATGCCTGCCAGCTGGCCTGTTATAACTGTTGCTACTTCATGCCCCAAGATCGGCCCATACATTCCATACACAAAATTTATAGAAAGCTCCGGAGTCCAATTGTTGCTTGCGCAAGTGCAATGTATGGGATGAGAGGATGCCACCAAAACCCTCCATCTCCTTTGTTCCGACTCCTTCAGGCCACCCTCCAGCTCTGACAGGGCAATTGAAGCCTTCCTCAAATCATGAAAGCTCCCGAACCTGTATTTTGGCGAGCGGGTAACATTTGATGCCCTATCAATAGTTACAGATATGGAAGAGCCATAGTTTATTTCCTCATTTAGTATGCTTATGCCGAAGCCAGTTCCGGCCGATATTTCCTGCCTTTTTAGGGATAAGATGGACAAATGAATCGCGTATTATGAATAAGCTACATTCAGCCTCATTTTCAAATACCTTAACCTCTATTGCCTTAGACCCTGCAACAAATACTCCATCTCTTCCAATGAAATTTTCATTCTTAAAAATTGTATCCTCAAGTATCTTTCCACCTGAAACTATTCCATCTGAAAGGCTAATTGCTTCAGTCTGCAACCTCTTGCATTTTCTATCACTGTCTTTCTTGCCAATTGCGCAGCAATGTCTATATTCTGTCAAAAGAAAACCTTTTTCCTTGAGTATCTGCGATATTTATTCATTTTTTATTTCCATTGATAATTTCTTCTGCAATTTCATCTGCGACTTTTTCTAGACTTTTGAGCTTTCTACCATTGCAGCACAGCTGTTTTATGAAATAATTTTTAAAGCATAATAAACAATGCTTCAAATTCGTTATCTAACGACTTAATATTCGCTGTTGTTGTGAATAGGATTTAATGTGCGTATTAAAAAGGATGCGACAACACAAAGAAATGCAGACTAACCAACAAAAATGACAATACATTTTTATATTATTTAAATTACTTTCATATATATGAAAAATGAAAAATAGGATATATATGAAAGATAGGGCAATCTATAGTATAGCGGTTACACTTGTAATTATAATCTCATTGATTGCCGTAATTGCAATAGGATCTGCAATTATAAAGGAAAACCAAGTAAGGCCTATTCCTTTTGTCCAAGTAACTTCAAACGTAGTCTCGTTCTTCAATGAGGCTGGCTTGCCAATAAATACAAAATGGAACGTTACATACGACAGCATACTCAACAGCTCAACGTCCAATTCTATAAAGTTCTCAACAGCAGGAGGGAGCTACCAATTTGATGTCCCAAAGCAGATAGCTAACAGCATATACTACTACCCAACGCCTAGCAGTGGAAACGTGATTGCAGGCAACACTACAGATATAACATTCTCTACCAAAAGCTTCTCGATTACTCTAGATGATTC
>JAVZPY010000041.1:0-4831 GCA_038881415.1 Candidatus Micrarchaeaceae archaeon | reverse complement strand
GCATAGCATAGGAATAAGCATAGGTGTACGCTATGGTTCGATGGACGACCCAAAAGATTTGAATGGTGCTGCCCATTACCTCGAGCATATGCTATTTAAGGGCACAAAGAAGCGCAGCTGGAAGCAACTTAACGAAGAAGCGGAAAAATATGGCTTTTACAAGAATGCATTTACAGACCATGAAAGCACAGTTTACTTCATACAGTCGTATTCCGGCTACGCTGAACGCGCATTTGACATGCTCTCTGATATGATTGCAAATTCTACTATAGAAAAGAATGAATTCGAAATGGAGCGAGGCCCAATTATAAACGAAAATCTAATTAGGGCGGACAACCCAAAGTTCATGTTCTATGACTACATACCTGCGGTATTGTACAGGCACCATCCCGCAGGGCTTAGTGTGGGAGGCGACAATGAAAAAACCATACCAAACATAACAATAGACTATGTGAAGGGGATATACGAAAAGTATTACACCCCACACAACATGTTCCTTGGGATACACGGCGGGATAACTGCAAAGCAGGCCGAAGTTCTTGCCGATAAATATTTTGGAAGCATCGAAGGAGGTAATGCAGCCTTTTCAAGGGAAGCTGCAAAAGAGCCGCAAGTCAAACGTTCACTAAGGATATCAAAGCCTGGAATAAAGCAGACGCGCATAGGTATAGGATTCAAATGCAGCGAATTTGACGGCAAGAAAATAGGCGAATTTGCGTGCATGAATGTGATATCGAATTATCTGAACAAAGCCCTTTTCGATTCCGTGCGCGAAAAGGAAGGGCTTTCATACGACCCATATGCGATGTACTCTGCGTATAGCACATTTGGTTTTATAGCATCCAGCGCAGGCATAGAGCATAAAAACTTGGAAAAAGCGAAGAAAATAATGGTTTCAGAATACAGTGCACTTGCAGATGGCAACATAGACAAAGAGAGGTTTGAAAATTCGAAAAGGAGCATAAGCATAAAGATGTCAATGGGCTTAGATGATCCATTAAGCATGTCAGTTGCAATGGCAGAAGATGCAGTATTATTCGGCACTCCAGAGCTGTCTTATGAATTTTCACAGAAAGTGCATGCAGTGCCGATCGAAGATGCGCTAAAATATTCTGAAAGATACATACTCCCAGACAAATATGGCGAGGTTATCCTGCGCCCCTCAGAAAAATGAGCTGCCCAAAACAAGCCGGCGTTACAACGATACATGCCTGCGCCGCTGCAGCAGGTTCCATTCTAATTATTGCCTTTTGAATCTACACCTTCTTCTAAAGCGGAAGCTCCGGCATCTTTTCCGCTGCCCCTACTTCCAGAACGCCGTGTTTTTTCATCTATAATATTGTTTATTTTTCTTCTTAAAACAAGCACAGAAATGCCTACGGCAAATACAAGAACAGATAGAAGCAAGCTTGCATCAGGGTTTCCAGATGGAATGCCCCTCGTATATATTATGTACCATGTAAAAAGGTTTACCATGCCTGCCCCTATCCACCCAAAGCCTGCCATCAATATAGGCGTCCTTACCTTTTCACCCATGCAAATAGATTACAATGTAAGTTTTTTATACATCAGATTCCGCAAAGCTAAATGCAAAGCCTCTTAAAAGAATAATTCCAATAAAACCTGTGGTAAAAAGGACAGAATCGCAGGTGGGCAAGAATTGCTTCGATGTAGAAGCTGCACTCTCAAAGCTCCCCAGCGACATACGGCTTAGGGCAATAGACAGGCTCAGAATAAAGTCTGAGCGGCTTGAGCGCACAAACATGTCAAAGTTTCTTCTTGCGCTTGCACTTATAGGCCCCGGCATAATAGTAATGATTGCGGACAACGACGCTGGAGGGGTAATAACATATGCACAATCAGGTTCGATATTTGGCTTGGGGTTTTTTCTCCCTTTTATGCTGCTGATGATACCTGTAGCTTATATAGTGCAAGAGATGACAGTAAGGCTTGCAGCAGTAACCAGGCGTGGCCATGCAGAAATGATATGGAAGCGCTACGGGAGGAATTGGGGAATATTTTCTCTTTTGGATCTTGTAATTGCAAATTCTCTGACACTTGTAACAGAGTTTATAGGGATATCATTTGGTCTTGGGATATTCGGTGTGCCAAACGCATATGCAGTAGCTTTCGGAGTTATTTTTGTTGTATGTATAACTCTCGGCCTGCGTTACCACAAATGGGAGCGCGCAAGCCTATTCATTGCAGCGTTCAACTTGATCTTCATACCATTGGCATTCATAGTGCATCCAAATCCAAGTTCTGTCTTGAGCGCATTTGAAACATGGAAAATACAGGGAGGCATAAGCTCGTTTTTCATATATGTGCTGCTCGCAAATATAGGGACAACAATAGCGCCATGGATGCTATTTTTCCAGCAATCTTCGGAAGTCGACAAAGGCATAACCCCGCAGGACATCGGCGCAAGCAGGCGCGACACACTTATAGGTGCTTTTGTAATGGCCGCAGTTGCAATATCGATACTTGTCATAACTGGCTGGCTGGTGCACGGATATGCGAGTGAAAGCAATAGCTACGATATACAGCTCATACTGCAAGTGATAGGGGAAAAGGTTGGGCGCCTTCCTGTTGAGCTTTTCGCAATAGGGCTAATAGATGCAGGGCTGATAGCTGCAATAGCCATAACTGCAAGCACATCGTGGGCCGTTGGAGAGGCTTTCAACTGGCCCAGGAGCATAAATCTGCCATTCATCAAAGGGAGGAAATTCTATGCCCCTGGGCTTATAAGCTTGGTAATAGCTGCACTCATAGTGCTGATACCTAATGCGCCGTTGAGCTTCCTTAACATAACTGTCCAGGTCATAGCATCAATATTCATGCCCGCAGCCCTTCTCTTTTTGTTGCTTCTTGTCAATGACGTTGAAGTGATAGGAAAATACAAAAACAGGACTTGGCAGAATGTATCAACTGTAATAATAATGGTTGTATTAATAAGCATGAGTTCGTTATACGGTTTAACTCTTATATTCCCAAATCTACTAACATAGGATGAGCGCAATGGAGCACAGGAAAGTGGATTACAGTTTTATAAAGTCCGAAGACGATTGGAAGGAATTCATGAGAGAAGAGGGCCTTTACGATTATGAAAAAATAAGGGTCAAGCGCGCCAAAGTAAAAGGGTGGGTAAGGGTTGCCTTCTGGTTCTTGAGAGCGTACGTAACTCTGATGGTTTTGCTAATAATTCTTGGTTTTTTGCATTTTATCTGATGCGCGTTCAATATCCTCCCTTAATAAAAGGGCAGTTTGCTGATATTACCCTTCTGCCTTTATCTGTTATAGAATAATATACAGATAGCGGGCGTTTTTCAACAACACTCCTCCTTACAAAGCCAAGCTTTTCAAGCTCTTTGAGCACAGATGAAAGCGTCTTCGGATTAAGCCCAGAGACTTTATAAATGCCGTTATAATTGGTTTCTCCCATAGCGCCAAGTATCTCAAGAATTGAGATATGCCAATGGCCGGTTATTACTCTTTTAAGGCTATTCAAATCCGATGCACCAGAAATAAGCTTCGATACTTCGCAAACTTCAGTTTTCTGCATGATTACAAATAGTAAGTTCACTATTTAAATATGCGTTTAGCGTTTAAATTACGGAACCGCCAACTACCTACGCATTAGAGTGAAAGCAGATGCAGCAAAGTTCAAAACCAAAAAGCGCTAATGGTGATGCAGAGGAGCGTCAATCAATGCTTTCAGAGCTTAAATCTCTTGCAGAATTCTTTTACATAAAGGAAGTGCCTTCATACGGCAACAATTTCTTCTTTACAATAGGTGTATACCTGCTAGAGCTCTTCGGCATACTATCAATAACCGGAATAGTAATGCTAATATTCGGCCCATACTGGTGGAATCTTACAGTTGTAGGAACATTTTTCAGGAGCCTTCATCTATGGGCTGCAGAAGCATTTGTAACCCTTATACTGCTCCACCTCTTAGTTCAATTCGCTACTTCGTCTTTCAAGAAAAAGAAGCTGGTGTGGGCAATAGGCTCAGTGATGCTCTTCCTTGTTTTCCTAGAGTATGCCTTTGGAATAGGTGTGCAAGGAGGTTTTGTAGCCCAGTGGAACGCTAAGGCGGGCGCTGATCTTTGGAACGGAATGGGCCTAGGTTATTGGGTAAATCCACTCAATATGGCAGCAGTGCTAGGTTGGCACGTTGCAGTGGTTCCAATACTACTAGTAATGCTAATGTTTGTGCACTATATGCTTGTCAAGCAGAAAGGCTTGAGCAAACCATACAGGAGCGACATACCATACAGCATTGTGCCTGCAAACCACAAAATCATGTATAAGCGCATGGCTTACGTTTTTATAGTTGTTCTCCTCTTTGCTATACTGCTCAGGTCGCCATATATACCTCCAATTTCAATCCAACAGGTTGCAAACAGCACCCCAGACATAACAGCAATTACGCTTATCCAAGAATTCAATTATACCTCTGCAACAGCCACATACCTAGACACCATAGACCCTTACACTTTCAGCACAAGGAATGCTTTTGTTACAGTGCCATATGAGGAATATGTCAATCTGACAGGCTCAAAAAATTATGAGGAAGAGCTTTTGTCAGAACCTGAAAGCATGCAGAACCAAACGCTGTCATACGCGGCAGCATACTTCAATTCTAATGGTTCGATAGAGGCTGGAATGAATTCAAGCAATCCTGCAATTGCAATGTTCTCACAACTCACGCACATGGCGCAAACCGGTTTGTATCAGGATGCATTGCAGGGCGAAGTGCAGAATCCGTTGAATGAGACATACGAGATACGCTTTATAACAGATACAGGCGCTCTGTACACCTACGCAT
>JAVZPY010000040.1:0-4921 GCA_038881415.1 Candidatus Micrarchaeaceae archaeon | reverse complement strand
ATGAATGCAATGCTGCTCAGCGCAATCCCAATAACAGGGCGCTTATTGTTAGGGTCATCATCGAAAACCCACTTTTCCCTTGCCCACCTCCATATATAAGGAAGCGGCAGTAAAAGGCAATGAGCTAGATAGCTCTATATCTGCCTAACTTTCCATCAAATAAAAATTAGGCAACTAATTTATTCTGTTAATTTCTACAAATGCTCTTTGCTTTCTAGATGGGCTGCTAGTATTAGGTAATCACCAGAATTGTTTTTCCATTTTATCTCTGCCTTTTCTATTGCTATGCGCTTCTTGAACATAGGCGCATCTAACACAAAGCTTTCGGCCTCCCCTCCTTCGAATAGGGGATTGGTTCCATACTTTATATTGAGCTTTAAAAGGCGCTCTACCATATCCTTATCTATCCTTTTGCCAAGCATGTCCTTTGTAAAACCCTCAGCTGCTACCCTAGTTATTATTGCGTTGTAGTTTTCCGATAATTCGTTGAGCTCTGCCCTTGGGTCTATTCCCCATAATGGGGACAGCATTTCTATCGAATTGCGCTTGCATATAGCTGCTATTCTGCTGCGCTGGTATTCGCTTGAAGTTGCACCTGTTATAAGATAGCCAACATTGTTTGAAACTAGCGCTTTCTCAAGATCATCAAGTTCGGCCTCTTTTTCCCCGGAAGTTCTGCTGAATACGTGCCTTAGGCCCATCGCTTCAGCCTGCAGTGCTGTATACTCTATGTTTGGCCTGTGGAACATATAGCTGTACTCATTGTCAGGTATAAGTGTTATCAAAAGCTCCGCCCTCATTCCTTCCTTCGCTGCAATATGCATAGCAAGTGTAGAATCCTTGCCGCCGCTATACAGGCACGCTATCATTTACCTCACAGTAGTACTTGATGGGCACACATCCTTAAGAATGCATTTGTTGCATAGCTTTTTCCTTGAAGTGCATACATCCCGCCCCAAAGCTATGAAAAGGTTTGATATATTCCCCCATTCTTTCTCAGGCAGAAGGTCCATAAGCCTAAGCTCTATCTTATGTGGGTCTTTGGTTTTCACCAAGCCCAATCTGTTTGCTACTGTTATGCAATGCGTGTCTATGGCTATCCCTAAGTTTTTGCCAAATGCATTGGACAGAACCACATTAGCAGTCTTTCTGCCAACGCCAGGCAAGCTTGTAAGTCCTTCCATCGTATCTGGCACTTTTCCGCCAAACCTAGCTCTTATTGCCCTGGCAGCTTCTACTATGTGCTTTGCCTTAGTCTTATAAAGGCCTATAGAACGCACGTATCGGTATAAATCTGAAGGCTTTGCAGATGCAAACTTTTCTATGCTGTTGAACTTAATGAAAAGTTTTGGCGTGGCGCGGTTGACCGAGGCGTCCTGGGCCTGAGCAGAGAGAATCGTAGCAACAAGCAATTGGAAAGGGTTGCTGAAATAAAGAGATGTGCGCATTTGCTTCGAGTAGCGCTTCTTGAGGAGGGTCTCAACCTTTCTCATGAATTCTGCACATTCTTTTTTCACCATTTTTATGACCCCACATATCAGCCAAAGGCACCTGCGTTTTTATTTCGATATAAGTTTATTATCTGCGAATATTATCTGCAATAGCCTTTTTAATATAGAATTGCTTATATTAAACATGCCAAATAAACCTGTTTTGCTTCCACCAAAAGAAGCAAACGAGGAACTTGAGATCCTTTCCAAGGCCTACGGCAAAGTCGGGTATTACCTTAATTATTCTGGCCCGCTGCAGCTTATGGTAGCAGCTATTCTTTCCGCCCAGACAAGGGACTCGGTAGTGAACAAAATTACCCCTGCACTATTTGCAAAGTACAATAGCGCCGAAGCCTTTGCAAATGCTTCAGAAGCTGACATAATAAAATACATAAAGAGCGTCAGCTATGCAGGAAATAAAGCTGTAAATATAATTTCTGCTTGCCGAGAGCTTGTTTCAAAATACGGCGGAAAGGTACCGGACAGCATGGATGCACTAGTATCATTGCCCGGCATAGGAAGGAAAACGGCAAACACAATACTCATAAATGCATTTGGCAAAGTTGAAGGCATACCTGTTGATACATGGGTAATACGTTTATCCTATAGGATGGGCCTCAGCCTTAGTAAGTCGAAGAACGGAATAGAAAAAGACCTTATGGAAAGGATAGAGAAGAAGCGTTGGCGCGACCTCGCATACCTACTCAAAAAGCATGGCAAAGAGGTTTGCGGGATAAAGCCGGAGTGCGGCGTATGCATGATAAATGCGATATGCCCTAAGAATGGGGTGTGAAAATTGGACGTAATAGCTGACTTGCATGTGCATTCCCGTTTTGCTATGGCATGCAGCAAAAATATAACACTGCGCGGAATGGAACGCACGGCTCTAATGAAGGGCATCAATGTATTGAGCACAGGGGATTTCACACACCCCCTATGGATGGAGGAAATACGTAAGGAGCTGGAAGAAGATGGCGAAGGAACATATAAGATAAAAGGCAGTGATGGCAGAGTAAAATTCATACTAGGAAGCGAAGTATGCACAGTATTTGATGATGGAAATGGCAAGCAACGAAGGATACACAATTGCATTCTGATGCCAAGTTTAGAATCTGCAGAGGCGCTCAATGCAGAGCTTGCATCAAAAGGGAACCTCTCTTCAGATGGGAGGCCAGTGGTCAATATGAGGGCTTCAGAGCTTGTAGAAGCTGCATTGTCTGCTAGCAAAGATGCCTTTGTTTTCCCAGCCCATGCCTGGACTCCTTGGTTTGGGGTATTTGGGTCTATGTCCGGGTTCGACTCTATGAAGGATGCCTATGAGGACCAAGAGAAGCACATCAGGGCGCTTGAGACAGGACTTAGCAGTGATCCAAAAATGAACTGGATGGTATCCAAGCTTGACAAGTACTCCCTTATCTCAAATAGCGATTTCCATTCCCTGCAAAAAATGGGAAGGGAGGCTAATATATTTAAAATGGAAAAAATAACATACCACAATATAATTTCTGCAATAGTTGGTAGAAGGGAATCAGGATTCGATAAGACCATAGAGTTTTATCCAGAAGAGGGAAAATACCATTTTGATGGGCACAGAAACTGCAAATTCTCTATCGATCCGGCGAGATCTAATACGTCTGTGTGCCCTGTATGTGGAAGAAGGCTAGTGCGCGGCGTGATGCACAGAGTCATAGATTTGGCTGACAGGGAGTACGGCTATGTGCCAAGTTCAGCAGTGCCATATGTTAACCTTATACCTTTAATAGAAATACTATCTTATGTGGCTGGAAAAAGCGCGTTTTCGCCTATTATAATAAGGGAATACGAAAGGGCAATATCTGAGCTCGGACCAGAAATGCAGCTCTTGATAAGCGCCGACCTTGGCAAGATAGAAGAATCAATGGGGGCTGACGTTGCCCATGCAATTGAGAATATAAGGGATAGCAGGGTCAATATAAAGGCGGGTTATGATGGTGTATTCGGCGAAATAGACCCTCTCGGAAGAAAAAATTACCGGGGTAAGGATTTTGGTGTGCAGAAAGAGCTAGGAAATTTTATGTAGCACCATTCTGCCAGTATGTTACTGATGCTATTTGACTGCTTCTTGCACAAATGCCGGAAAGACTTTCTTAACCCCATTTATCTTTTCTATGTCTTTTATAAGCAGGGATGGATCCTTTCCACTCAAGTTTGCTATAGCAACCATGGAGTGGTCGCCAGATGTCCTGTATAATTCATTTATGTCTGGATTACTTTTCAATTCTTCCATTATATGCACGTATTCTTCAGGCAAAACATCAATTCCTATTATTATCTGTGCCATTCCATTACCAGGCCTTATCCTAGCCTTGTAGCCAATTATAACTCTTTTTTCTATGAGAGAGGCTATGCGGTTTCGTACTGTTGCTTCGCTTGAACCACATTTTTTTGCAATCTCGTTTATTGGCATCCTCCCTTCGTTTAGCAGCAGATTTATAATTTTTTCATCAATTTCATTGCGCATTTAATCTAAATAAATATATAAAATAGAAATATATTTATATTTTCCGTATTATAATAAATATGTGATTGATATGCAAACAATGCCAAGTATTGGAGAAAATGCACCAGAAATAAATGCAAAGGCTTACTTTCCCGAAGAGAAGGATATAAAGGAATTCCATCTGGGGGCGTATAAAGGCAAGTGGGTTATACTAACATTCTATCCAGGAGATTTTACCTTCGTATGCGCAACAGATGTGGAAGCGTTTACAAACAGCTACGAGGACTTCAAGAAAAATGGCGCAGAGATATTTGCTGTTAGCACAGACAGCATATTCTCGCATAAAAAGTGGGCAGAAACATCGCCAAGAGTGATGGAAAGCAAGATACCTCTGATAGAGGATTTTACTAAGAGGATAACATCGCAATTCGGATTCCTGAACGAGTCAACAGGCCAGGCCCGCAGAGGCACAGTAATAATAGATCCTGAAGGCAAGATACAGTATATATCAATGCACAACGATGGCCTTGGGAAAGATCCCGAGCACATATACACTGCTTTCATGGGGCTAAAATACATACATGATACACCAGCAGAGAAGGGGCACATGTGCGCGATTCCTGCTGCATGGAGGCCAGGCAAGGAAGCCCTTAATATAGATCTGGTTAAGGACATAGGGAAACTCTGATTTCCCAAATCCTTTTTTTCAGTTAGCGATAAGCCATTCTGTTAAGAGGCATATAGGGTAACTCAAAGTTGATGCTAGCAAAACAGTGCAGTCTATTTAAAAAAAAGGCTAGGAGTTTTGTGGATCTTAAAGATCAAATAATGGGCAGAGCTGAAGAAATGTTTCCGCTGGCTTGCCAATAGCAGATTCTTATAAAGTCCTTCCAAACCGCTAGCTAAAACGGAAAACTACTTAAATATTGCGGTTGAATTTTTTCAGTGATTC
>JAVZPY010000039.1:0-4930 GCA_038881415.1 Candidatus Micrarchaeaceae archaeon | reverse complement strand
GTTGCCTTGTTCCCGGCAAGTTTTTTCTCAATACCAGGGTAAAGCGCGTATACATTTTTTGCGGCTTCCTTTGCCCAGTCATACTTCTTTATGTAGTCATTGTAATGGCCCAACCATTCAAGCGATACAGGCTTTGACAGTTCTGCCTCTGCTGCCTTTTGGCTTGAATTTTCAACTTTTACCTCTGAGGCTTTTGGCTTATCTTTGCCTGGGCCTTTTTCCGTGGCCTCCTGCTTCCTCTTGAATAGCAGGTATTCCTTTGAAGCTATTGCATTTGCCATCTTGTTTACCATGTCAGGCGTACTCTTTGCATCATTGAGAGCCGATGACACAAGCTTTGCAACTGCATATGCAGTAGCATAGTTTGCTATTGCATCTACCATCTTGCTAGTCCCGCCTTCACGGGCTGTCAGATCTTTGTATATTGCATTAATTGCATTGCCAAAATTCTCAAGCCTGCTGTCTGCGGAGCGCTCGTAGTAGTGGCTGCCTTTTGCATTTGCAAATTCTTCTGAGTGCTTTGAGGCGTGCTTTAGCATTTTGTTCATTCCTAGCTCCTTCAGCTCTGCGTTTGCGAACTTGTACAAATTGACCGCAGACTTGAGTTCCTGCTGCATGAAACCCCTTATATTGGTGGTGCTTAGGCTGCCATATTTTGCTATAACTTCACTGAACTTTTTTACCTCGTCCTCTACTTGGGAATTTATCTCCTTCACTGTATTGCCCGAAGGCTTGAGCACATCCATGACAACATGCAGCTTTGTTATCTCGCCTTTCTGTTTCTTCAGCATTGCTGACAGCATTGACAGCTCTTGCACTTTATGCATTGTGTTTGCCATTACATCTAGCTCCTTGTCTGCGCTCTGCTTCTGCTTGCTTATCTCCTCCTCCATCTTTTTCTTTATATCTTCCTTTGCCTTTTCCGCGTCGGAAAACGCTTTCTTTTCGCTTTCTGAAGATGTGCCCTTTTTTGCCAGTTCTTCTACCTTTTTAGTTGCTTCTGCAAGCTCTTGCTGGTACCTTTTCTTAATCTCCTCTTCAACGCTTTTAGAATTTGAAACAGCATGCTCAATCTTTTCACTCAGGCCTAGCAGCAGTTTTGAGGCGCCGTCATTTTTTGTCAAAAATTTCTCCAGTTCCCTTTTGTTTTTTGGCCCATCTTTAAGCATGTCTGCAATTAAAGGGGCGCTTTTCAATTCATTGAATGACTTTTTTGCATTGTCCATTGTTGATTTGTAAGCGTTAGAATACGCCTCAACCATTGAGTCAACAAGGGCTTCCATGCCTTTTTTCTTGTCTTCAAGCTTTTCCACGCCATTTTCTGCCTTATCAAGCAATTTAGTAGATTTACGTTCCAATTTATTTATCGTTGCCATAGAACCGACTTCAATTATCACTTTAGCTTAACAGATATTTAAAACTATTCAGGATGAGCTGCTCCATTCTTAGCGCGTCCCAGTCTGGCTCTGCCAAAGGAGCAGTAGCGGCGCAATGGGCATTCTGCGCATATCGGCTCACTTTTCTTGCAGTAATGCTTGCAGAGCTCAACAAACTGGGCGTGCATATCCTTGTATAATTTAGTGCTGCGTCTTATCCTTGAAGAAAAATATTCCTGAAGCTCTTCATAGCTTTCAGAGGCGCCTACTCCGCATATCCTTTCCATCGCCCTTCGTGTGTATGCATCTATAACAAACGAGGGCTTGCCTGCAGCGTATAGTATTATCGAATCTGCAGTTTCTGGGCCTATGCCGCTCAACCCGAGTAGCTCCCTCCTTAGCTCCCCTATCGGCATTGAGAAAAAGCCTTCGAGCGAGCCGTATGACATTATTTTTGAGCACAGTGATTTTAGCCTTCGCGCCTTCTGCCTGTAGAATCCGCTTGGCTTTATTAGGCGTTCTAGCCTGCCGATTCCGATAGCAGATACCGCCTCCACAGAAAGGGCGCCAGCAGCTTTTAGGTTTCTCAGGGCTTTCTCTACATTATTCCAGGATGTCTGCTGCGTCAGCACGGCCCCTATAAGTATCTCGTCTGCGGTATCTCCCGGCCACCAGTTCTGGAAGCCGAAGCGCTTCCTAAGCAGCGAGTATATGCGCAGCACATCTGGGCAGCACATTGCATCATACGCTTATTTCCTTGCTGTTGATCTTTGCTATTACCGCTCTCGGGTCCATGCCATCGCACGTTACGCCCATGCTCTTGCATGTGCCGAGTACCTGCTTGACCTTGCTTGAGAAGTTCCTGCCGTGCATCTTGCCAGCCTTTGATTCCGCTATCTTTTTGACTTGCTCGAGCTTTATGTCACCTATAATCTCGCCCTTTGTTTTGCCACCTGAAGTTGCCCCTATCTCCTTTAGTATCAATGCGCTTGTTGGTGGCGAACCCACCTCTATCCTGAACTTCTTGGTTGAGGTGTCCACTATTACCTTTATAGGCACTTTTATGCCCTCAAAATTCTTCGTTTCCGAATTTATCTTTGCAACAACTTCGGCAGTATTTACGCCTAGGGGCCCCAAGGCCGGACCAAGAGGAGGGCCGCCGCTTGCCTTACCTCCTTCAACCAAACCTGCTATGACAACTTCGCTCATTTGAAACACCTAAATGCTATTCTTCCTTTGCCTTAGAAACAACTTTTGCAGTTCCGATTTTTGTAGTTATCGGTATTGGGACTACCACATCTATCAGCTCTACCGTTATCTCGCCCTTAACCTCATCCAGGCGCATTACCTTAGCCTTATAACCTTTGAAAGGCCCAGTTGTAAATTCTATCGTATCGCCTTTTGCTATGTCCTGCGCCTTGTTCTTTGTCTGGAGAAGCTTCTCAAGCTCCTCTTCGGAGAGCTGCGCCTGGAGTATGCCCTTTATGTTGCGCTCCTTTGTAATGAAGGCCTTGACTGCAAGCTCGTCTTCAGCTTCTACTATTATGTAGCCGCGCATCCCATTTACTACTATTATTGAGGATATCGATGAATCTCCCTTTGAAGCCTTGTTCTGAAGCATATTTGCAGCTATCCTCTCCTGCCCAGAAGTTACTTTGACTACGAAATACACAAAACCACACTTGCAACCGTTTATAAGTATTTGTTGGCAAAACCTTATTATGCTTGGCATAAAAGTGCAAAATCAAGACGCCCGCAATGCCATATTAGTATTGCGCTCAAACGGCCTGCTGCCAGAAACTTTTGCAAAGCATAGCGCCAGCTATACCTATTTCTTTGTTAAGAATTGTGATGAAAAGGTTAAAAAGCTTCTCTTGGAAGCAGGGTGCGCAATATCAGATACCAAAATGCCGCATGACGCAAAGCCTGTTTTTGGGAAGCATGCCAAAACCATTGGAAAGGGTTATGAGGCGCTAGGCAATATAGCAATAATAGACAGCCAGGATGGCGGGGGCGAGGAGCTTGCTTTGCGCATTCTCGCAGCGAACAAGCACATAACAACGGTTGTTTCGAAGGCAGGCGCAGTTGAAGGCGAATATAGGCTAAGGAAATTCAGGTACGTAGCCGGTAAAAAAACCTTCGTTGCAGACTGCGTTGAAAACGGCTGCAGGTTTGTATTTGACATAAGGAAAACTTTCTTCTCTGGTAAGCTCTCCTATGAAAGGTCTAGGATATGTTCCCTTGCAAAGGACAATGAGAAGGTAATAGTCATGTTCGCTGGCGTTGGGCCTTTTGCGATAGAGATAGCAAAAGCGCACAAGGGCTCCGATGTGGTAGCAGTTGAACTAAACCGCAATGCCTACAATTACATGGTTGGCAACATAGCTCTCAACAAAACCTGCAATGTAAAAGCAGTTTGTGGCGACGCAAAGAAAGCCTGCTCCAAATATGTAGGATGGGCTGACAGGATTGTGATGCCTCTTCCAAAAGGGGCGCTCGGCTTCCTTGATGTGGCACTTAGGTCCGCTGCAAAAGGTTGCATTGTGCACATCTACTCATTTGGGGAAAGGGATTCCGCTTTTGAAGAAGCAAAAAACACCATTAATAGCGCGGCGGAGGGGCTTGGAATGAAGTGCAGGATACTTTTCCAGAGGAAGGTGAGGGATTATTCTGCGAAGGAAATAGAGATAGTTACAGATTTTATGGTAATAAAATAGCTTTCAAAGCACCAGCCCTTTTTCCTGCAGCTTGAAAAGGTCTAACACCCTTTTGTATATAGGTGGATGGGTCATCGTTATTCCGTTTAGTATGCCCCAGATGTTTGACCGCTTTGATTTTTCTTGCGAAGCGATTTCTTCAATGTCAATTCCGCCCAAAAATTTGCTTACCTCGTTTTTGTGGGCTATCAGTTCCCGCAAGTCTCTGTCCACGGTAAAAAAATCTACAAGGTAAAAGGAGCGAGCTATAGTTGAATTCTGCGGTGCGTTTGCAACTGAAGAATTTGCTGAGGTTATCTTCACAAGCGATCTTGCTAGGTCTTTTGGGCTGCCTGTCGCATTTGCAGAATATAAGTCTGCATATGACTCCCTAGCCCTTGAAAGCGCAAGAATGAGCAGGTTGCTCAGGAAATATGCAAGGAAAGCAAATATGCCTATTATTATAAAATACGCTTCCTCATTGTTGTTGCCAGAGCCAATGATGCTGCTCCAGAAGAATTGCTGGGCCACTATGTAGGCTATTACAGGAATGAAAGACACAAACGTCATTACGTATACGTCTCCGTGCTTAATGTGGCCTATTTCGTGCGCAATAACCGCCTTCAACTCCTCGCTGTTTAGTATGGGGAGTAGGCCTTCGTGGACCACAAGGGTCGCGCTGCTGCGCGATCTACCAAATACAAATGCATTCGGCTCTTTGGATGGGGCTATTGCTATTCGTGGCTTAGGTATATGCGCCTGCTTTGAAAGGGCCTCTACAAGAAGGTGCAGCCTTGGATATTCCTCTGGGCTTATGTAGCGTATGCGTGCAGCTACAGCGATAAGCTTTGGTGACAT
>JAVZPY010000038.1:0-4995 GCA_038881415.1 Candidatus Micrarchaeaceae archaeon | reverse complement strand
CCTTGATGAAGAGTGAAATAGCTTATGTTTATGGCGAAGGCGGATCTGAAAAATGAGGGCGGAGCTGGTGGCGGCAAGGTAGTCATAAGAAGGCAGCAGAAAATGATGATTTATCTTGGCGCAACTGCCATACTGCTTCTTGTCGCGGCGATTTTTGTATCCACTTATTCGCAGAATACCGGCTGCGGAAACATATTAGTAGCCCAGCAAAAGTATTCGTGCCTGTCATCTAAAGCCTTATCATCAGGCAATGTCAGTTATTGCTTGGCAATAGGCTTGCCTGGCGCAAGGGCTTCTTGCGCAAGCGCATTGGCAAACAAAACGCTTGATATATCTTATTGCAGCACGCTAAATGGCAGCTATTATGCCGAATGCGCTACAGGAATTGCCGTGCGCACTGCAAACGATACCTACTGCAGCGGGGTAGCTGGCGCCGGAAGGGGAAACTGCTATTTGTCAGTTGCGAACGCACAGGGCTACGCTGACGAAGGCACATGCGCGAACATCACCAATTCGACTGGAAGGTTTGGCTGCTATTATTCCTATTTTTACGAGAAGGCTACAAGCAGCGGCAACAGTTCGTACTGCAGTATGATAACAGGTTCTCAAAACAGCACTTATCTATCAGACATAGTAGGCTTATCGAGCAACCTGACGCTTGCAGAGAGCGGCGTACTGTCATATTACAATGTAACGCCACGTGACTACTGCTATATAGAGCTTGCAAGGGAGACTCTGAACAAAAGCGTGTGTTCGCAGGTCTCTGGAGGTCCGGCTGAGTTATGCTACGCTTCGTTTGAAGCGATAAATGTTACAAATTCTACATCAAACTTTACGTCCGCCAATATAACTGCGGAGTGCAACGCTTACCCTGCAAGCGTTAGGTCACTTTGCCTTACCAGCGGATCTATAGGCGAGGCAATAGCAAAGGCTATAGGGAGCAGGAACGCCTCGTATTGCAGCGGGATAAGCGAGCTTGGCTACAGATACGACTGCTACATAGACTTTGCGGAGCAGCTCAACCAAAGCTCCGCATGCAACTACATAGCTAATTCTACGATAAGGAGCTACTGCTATTCCAGCGTTGCAAACTATTCGACTTAGTGGTTGTGTGGAGTTGTTGGTTTCTGCTGTGAAGCATACTCCTTCCGGCGATGTTTACACCCTGGTTGGGGGGAAAGTACTGAATGCGCAGCTGGATATTTCCTTGGCGCCGCTGGAGAAAGCAGAGATAAAAGTGCGCGATGGCATGCTGTCGCATGTCTCCGGCCTGACGATTTCGAAAGCAGGCATGAAAGAGCTCGAGCAGGAGCTTGGCAGGATATGCGCGCTTCTCGGCCTTGACAGGCCTTCATACAATTGCAGCCCGGAAGGCGAGGGTAGGGCCGATATAGCAAAAGTTGACAGGGAAATGGAAGGGGATCTATCTGCAGCTGCCAAAGAGTTCGCAAAAAGGCTCATATCTGGAGCCCCAATAGTGGTAAGGTTCCACAATGATGGCGACGGTTCCTCTGGAGGGCTTGCTCTGCACCGTGCAATACGCAATATTGAAGACAGGCTTGGGATCCAATTTGGTAATCTTTACTGGAAGGCGCATAAGGGCATATATTACAGCGAAGACGACATGACTTTTGACAGCGCTGCATTCGGCGCATACGACTCCGCAATGAAGCCAATGGTTGTAATAATAGATTTTGGAACTGCCCCGGGAAGCAATGCCGCGCTGAAAAGGGCATTTGGCAAAGTGGATTTTATATGGCTAGACCACCATCCGGTAGTCGGCTCGTTTGCAAAAGATATGGCTGGGCTCTATATTAACCCATGGGATTTCGGCGGCGATTCGAATTATACCGCCGGGATGCTTGCCTCCAGGTTTGCTGAGCTGCTATCCGGGAAGAGCATGCGCCTTCTAAAAGAGGTATCAATGATAAGCGACATGAGCAAATATGCTGACAGGAGCTACAAGGATGCAAACAAGATAGCTACTGTCCTTGACTTCGTAACAGGAAGCAAAGGCTCTAAAAATAACGGCATCTCGCCCGCGGAGATGAACAGGCTAATAGACGATGGGAGGAGGCTAAGCAGCCTTTTCTCTGAAATAAGCGAGATTATAGAAGATTCGCTATCATCAGGGGCAAAATATTCCAAGAAGTACAAGAGCTCTGGCGGTTTCTACGTGCGTGTGCTTGATTTTGAAAAGGTGCTTTTAGAGAATCCAAAGACATTGCTGCCTGGAAGGTACAGTTCACGGCTTCATGAAAGCCTCTTCGACAGCAACGGCAAATACGGAATAACGATAGTATCATTTGGAAGCTATATATCGATAAGGGTTAGCAAAGGCATTGCCAGCAAAGTTGCGCTTCAGTCTATCATAGAAAAGCTTTCCAGGCAGTTTGGCGAAGGAGTAAGCGGAGGTGGGCACAGCGAAGCATCAAGCATAAAAGTGCCTGATAAAGAGATGCTTGGTGATGTGCTAAAGTCACTTCTTAGGGAGCTTGGAGTACGCCAGTAGCTTTTTGACGTCCTCAGTGTCCAAGCCAAGTTTTGAAAGCGCAAACGACTCAACAACATCGCTTTCTTGCAAAGCAATTGAAGCTGCCAGTATGGATGCAAGGAGCGGTATATATTCTATTGCAATCGTGCGCGAGCTTTCATGCATGAACCTTTTCATCTTTGCTGCAAGAGCGGCAGAGGAGGACCTTGAAGCTTTGCTAAGGTACAGCTCTGTTATGGCGCGTGGAAACGAATAACGTTGCTGGCTGGAAGGGTATGATTCCTTTGATAGCGCAACGCCAGCAGTTGCAAGGGCGTTCATATACCTCCACAGGCCGTAGTACTGTAGCCTTGAAGCCCTTGACTCGAATATTGTTGCGTATGATAGGGATGAGAGTGCTGCGCTTAGATCCTTTTGTGATGTGTAGCGTTTAGGCAGGTTTTCTTCTATCCACTGGAATAGCATTGAATTGTCTACGCTGCTGTTCATAGAGGAGCGCATAGGAGCGGCCAAGGTGTTTGAGAAAAATATGCTGTCAAGCACCTTGAAGATCTCAATATTCCTGTCCCTTATGCCAAGTGCGTCTGCCGAATCAAAATCTGCGCCTGCCATCGCGACCATGTCATTTATGGCGCAACGCGCATCTCCCCCAGATATTTGCGCTATTCTTTCGACCATGCCTTCAGCAAGTTTTATCCCATGCCGCTTTGACACATTTTTCAGAACTGTTGCTACCTCAGCGCTAGTAAGCTTTGCAAAGTCTATAGGTTCGGTAACCTGCCTTAAGAATGATATTTTCTGGCTCCACCTGTCGTTTGCTATAAATGCTATCGGATTTTTTGATTCTTTTATTAGTTTGAGTATTGCTGTGCTGGCGCCATTGTCGAATTTAGAGCTTAATTCGTCTATTTCGTCAAAGAGTATGAAGTTGACTTTGCTGAACAGGCCGCGCGACTGAGATGGCGCAGATAGGGTGCTTAGCAGAGTGCCCCTATCCCTGTAGTCTGATGCAGATAGCTCTATTATGTTCCAATTGTGCTCTATTGCAAGTAGCCTTGCTGAGGATGTTTTCCCTACTCCAGGAGGCCCTGACAGCATTATTGGCGTGCGCTTTTTCCCTGAATCTATATCGCTTGCAAATTTCCTTAGAAATGCAATGGCGCCGCTATTTCCAACTATGTCTGAAAGGGATGGGACATCAAAAGGATCATATCTTGCTGGCATCCAACCTAACCTGCAGCCAATATTATTAACATTTATAGCTTTGCAATTAATAGTTTAATAGGTTTTTACTTATATCAAACCTGGACGTGATGCGACCATGCCCAAGAATAATGAACTTACCCAGATACCGTATCATATAGGTATAATACCTGATGGAAATAGGAGGTGGGCTAAAATTAGCCATATAAACATGCTGAAGAGCTACAACATTGGGATAAAAAAAGCAGTAGAATGCGCAGCGTGGGCCGGAAAGCTTGGTGTAAAGGTCATTACAGCTTGGGCGCTATCAAAGGAAAACCTTAACAATAGGTCAAAAAATGAAATCAACACTTTATTCAAGCTCTATACAAGGGCTGCATACAGCAAGAGCATACGCAGAATAATAGATTCAAACAATATAAAGGTTAGGCCTGTGGGAGAGCTTAATCTTATACCTGCGAAAGCAAAGAAGGCTTTGTCGGATTTGGCAAAGCACACGGCAAAGAATACCGGCCCCATTTTGAATGTGCTTGTATGCTATAGCGGAAAAGACGACATCCTGCATGCGTTCAGCAGAAAAGGGGATGCAGACTCAGAGAAAGCGCTAAAAAGAAGGATGGTGAGCAGGAGCATACCTGACCTGGATCTGATAATAAGGACATCTGGGGAGATGAGGCTATCAGGCTTCCTGCCCCTCCAGTCCACATATGCTGAACTTTATTTTACTAATAAGTATTGGCCAGAAGTTGAAAAAGAGGATATAGAAGCTGCAATAAAGGAATTTTCAGGGAGGAAAAGGCGTTTCGGGAAGTAATCTCATGCCAAGTGTTTGAATGGCTAGGAAGGGCAATGACGGGTTTCTAAGGTATTCGAGCCTTTTTGAAAAAAGGGTTCCGCGCCCGGCCTTCATCATTGCTATACTGACTGCGATAAGCGTAGTGATGGGAATAGCCTCAGGAGCTATAATAGAGCATGCGCTTATAGGCACGGCGTTCTATTACATAGCTTCAAACGGCGCGATAATAGGCCTTATAAGCATAGTAATGCCTACAATACTGACCGCAATAATAATAAAGACAGTGGAAACCAGGATATCGATAAAGTATACACTGTTCATATCGATGATAGCGGGTATTTCATATTCTATATTCCTGCTTTTTGGCAGCCTGCTATACATAGTTGCAGGCGCAAGCGCTGCAGTGATAGCAATTAGTGTATGTGACGCAAGCATATTCAGTTGGTGGCTTTTTGTAAACAGGATACTTGTAGGCCCAAAGAAGCGCATACTTCCCGCATCA
>JAVZPY010000037.1:0-5229 GCA_038881415.1 Candidatus Micrarchaeaceae archaeon | reverse complement strand
GAAGTACTGATGATAGACAGGCAGAAGAGCATAAGCGACATAAGTTTGGCCTTCAGCCAGGCGATTGCTCTGTCGCGCAAAGCAGGCATAATAAACATGTACACTATTGTGGATGTGCTATCAAAAGCATTCAATGATGCATTATACCTCGCAACCGAGGCAGGCATACCAACTAAAGAGACAATAGCAAGGCTGTTGGGCAAGGCAGCGGCAAATGCCTCTGCGCTTGAAAATGCAATATCAAAATGATGCTATAAGGTGAAAGTTATGGAATATGTATATGCAGCTCTCCTGCTGAACGCGGCAGGCAAAGAGATAGATGAGAAAAGCCTGATGGAAATTGTAAAGTCCGCTGGAATAACCCCGGACGAGGCCCAGGCTAAGGCAGTCGCGTCTTCCCTAAAGGGCGTAGACATAAAGGAAGTGCTCAAGAATGCGCAGAGCGCCCCAGTTGCAGCAGCGCCTGCAGCAGCGCCGCAGCATGCAGCAGAGCAGAAGCCAAAGAAGGAGGAAAAATCAGAGAAATCCGAGGAAGAAGCGGTAGGCGGCTTATCTGGGCTGTTCGGCTGAAAGCAAATTGGGCTGAGGCTTTTCGCAGCCAGCCCACATTTCTTTTACGCTCGGTTAAAGCCGTATACATAGCCTATAAAAAGAATTACAAATAATCAAGTATAGTTACATGTGTTTTGTTAAGCTTGGAGTGATTGTATGGACGTATGGGTAGATAAGCCAAAATGCACAGGGTGTCACCACTGCTTTGACGTATGCCCTGTA
The DNA here is from genome assembly GCA_038881415.1 of Candidatus Micrarchaeaceae archaeon. GTDB lineage: Archaea > Micrarchaeota > Micrarchaeia > Micrarchaeales > Micrarchaeaceae > JAJZYW01. The sequence continues at coordinate 4,455 of JAVZPY010000037.1, read as the reverse complement.
GCAGTCTTTGAGATGAGAAGCCGCGCTGACCTCGAAGCTGCCAATGCAGACCACGCCCCAGAAGAAATGAAGTGGAAGGGAAAATCAGAGCAGCAGGTAATAGACAAGTGGGCCAATGTGCAGGACGGGCACAAGCACTTTGCGACAGAAAGCGATGGCACCAGCGGCGGAATTTCTGTAGGCGTAAACGGATCTGCATGCATTCTGTGCCAGGCGTGCCTTATAGAGTGCGAAGGGGAGTGCATACACATAACCGATGACACTGGCACTACATATCAGTCTGTATACAAGTGAGTATGGCTTGCTTTGCAAGCCTTTTTATCTTATTTTTGCGATAATGAATAAAGCTATTTTTAGCTGGGTATATGCATGATAAAGTATGCTGTCAAGCCATTTGATGATGAAGAAAGCCTCTCAGTGCTTAACCCCTACGTGCGCAAATGGTTTACAAAGAACTTTAGCGAACTGAGCCCGCCACAGAAATATGCATTCAAGCTCATCAGCGAATCGAAAAACCTTTTGATAACTGCGCCTACTGGTTCCGGCAAGACAATATCCGGCTTCTTATCAATAATAAGCAGGCTTTTCGATTATTCAACAAGTGGCAAACTTGAGGACAGGGTATACTGCATCTATGTTTCTCCGCTCAGGGCGCTAAACAATGACATATACCGCAACCTCACCACCCCGCTTGAACAAATATATTCTGAGATAGTGGCTGATAAAGGGGACAGGATAATAAAGGAAAACATACGCAAGGTGACAATAGGCGTGCGTACAGGAGATACCACGCAGCAGGAGAGGCGCAAGATGCTTCTCAAACCCCCAAATATACTTGTTACAACGCCAGAAAGCCTTGCAATAATACTGAACTCAAAGAAGTTCATAGAGCACCTTTACGGTCTAGAGTTCATTATAGTTGACGAAATACATGAGCTTGCAAACAACAAGCGTGGAGTGCACCTTTCCCTATCAATAGAAAGGCTCAAGGAGGCGGTTGGGGGAAAGGTTGCAACAATAGGCCTAGGAGCAACGCTTCATCCTCTTGAAGAGGCGGCAAAATTCCTAGTTGGGATGGGAAATGATGGCCCAAACGATTGCACAATTGTGGATGCCTCATGGAGCAAAAAACTTGATGTTATAACAAGAAGCCCGGTGAAGGATCTAATATACACTAACACAAAAAAGATAGAAGACGAAATGTACGGCCTTGTAAACCGGATAATAAAAAGGAGCCGTTCAACACTTATATTTACAAATACAAGGAGCGGCACAGAGAGGGTTGTATTCAATCTTAAGAGGAGGTTTGGTTACGGCGAGGATATAGCTGCGCACCACAGCTCCCTATCCCGGGAATCACGCATGGAAGTAGAGGATCTGCTAAAGAAGGGCGCCTTGAGGTGCGCAGTTTCATCCACAAGCCTTGAGCTCGGCGTTGACATAGGAAGCATAGACGAAGTAGTTCAAATAGGCTCACCAAAAAGCGTAACCCGAGCAATACAGCGCATAGGCAGGGCCGGCCACTCATACAAGGCCACGGCAAAAGGCGAGGTCATATCGCTCGACAGGGATGATCTTGTCGAATGCACAATAATGCTTGACTCTGCACTAAAAAAACACCTTGATTCTTTCAGAGTGCCATCTGCGCCTCTCGATGTGCTTGCGCAGCACATAATAGGCATGTCGCTTACCAAGAAGTGGTCTGCAGATGAAGCATACAAACTGGTAAAGAGGTCGTACGCGTATAAGGATCTGCCGCGCAAGGATTTTGATGCGCTGCTGAATTACTTGGCAGGAAATTATGTGAGCCTTGAGAGCAGAAGAGTTTATGGCAAAATATGGTATGACAGCAATGACGGCATGTTTGGCAGGAGGGGCAAAATGACCCAGGTAATATATATGCTTAATCTGGGCACAATCCCAGACGAAGTAGCAATAAACGTGTTTGACCTAAATAAGAAATGGATAGGAAACATAGAGGAAGAGTTCCTTACAAGGCTGAAGCCTGGAGATGTGTTCACCCTAGGCGGCCGTCTATACAAGTTTGAATATGCAAAAGGCATGAAATGCTTCGTATCTGCTGCAAATGCATCTGCGCCTACAATACCTCCATGGTTTTCCGAACAGCTTCCTCTTAGCTTTGAGCTTGCAGAACGCATAGGCACATTCAGGCGCGAATTTTCAAATGTGGTGCGCTCAGCTATAAAAAGCGGCAAGATAACTAGGGTTTCTGCATCCTTGCGCTTGCCCCCCAAAGTTTCTGAGTTTCTTGGCAAGCTTCCAATGGATGAAAATGCAAGGAGCGCTGTCTTTAGATATTTCCTGGAGCAGATTCTCTTCGCCAAGGAAGTTCCAAATGACAGGCTGCTCCTTGTAGAACTTACAAGCGATATAGATGGGAGTAAGAGGTACCTTGTATTCCACGCGCTTTTTGGCAGAAGGGTTAATGACACGCTCTCCAGGCTTTTCGGCGTATTCCTTGGAGAAATGCTGGACATAGACGTGAACATATTAGTCGGAGACAATGGATTCATGCTGGAGCTCTCTGGAGACGAACCAGTTACAAATAAAACCATAGAAAGCCTTTTCGAAAGCGTAATCTCCTGCGACATATACTCAACAATAAGGCTGAATATACGAAAGACCGAGATGATGAAAAGGCGCTTCAGGCATGTTGCTTCAAGAAGCTTCATGATACTCAAAAATTACAAGGGCTGGAAGATAAGCGTTGGCAAGCAGCAGATAAATTCGCAGCTGCTCCTAAATGCTGTCGAGGAGATAGACCCAGATTTTCCTGTTCTAAAAGAGACATACCGCGAAGTTATGGAGGACGTGATGGACGTCCCCACTGCAAAAGAGGTAATATCACGCCTTGCAGATGGGTCAATCAAATACAAGTTTATCAAAACACCGTTTCCATCGCCATTTGCGCACAAGACACTGACCTTTGGGCATGCTGACGTTATAATGATGAAGAGCAAGCACGACTACCTGAAGAAACTTAACAGGCTTGTGCTAAAGCAGATAAATTCAAGAAAGTGAAGGGCATTTCAAATGAAGCTAACAGACGACATAGAGCTGATTGACGGATTGCCTATAGCATACATAAAAAGCATATCCTCAATAGTGTTATCGGACCTGCACCTTGGATACGAGGGAATGATGGCTCGGCGCGGCGTGCTTTCCCCCAAGGTAAACCTGAAGAAAATAAAGTCTGCAGTGTCTGCCGCACTTGAGCGAACAAGTGCAGAGAAAGTAATTGTTACTGGAGATATAAAGAATGATTTTTCTGATGTTGACGTTGAGGAGTTCAATGAGCTGCACGAGTTCATTGAATTTGTGAAGGGCAAAGGCGCATCGCAGCTGCTGATCAAGGGCAACCACGACAACTTTATAAGCAGGTACAGGAATGCATTTGGCGTAGTGATAAAAGATGAATATGCGCAGGTTGGGAGCTATCTATTCTTCCATGGCGATGAGCTTCCAAAAGTATCAAAATCAACAAGAGCGCTTATAATGGGGCACGAGCATCCTGCAATAGCTGTTTATAATGAAGCTGGAAGGAAGGAAAAATTGAAATGTTTCCTATACGGAAAATACATGGGCCTCGACATTTTAATTCTACCTGCAATATGCTATTTCTCTACCGGGACCGAAGTAAACATTGAACTAAAAGATTCGCTTCTTTCTCCAGTATTCTCAAAGATAGACCTAGATTCTATGAGGGCAATAGCAATAGGCTACGGCTCTACAGAGGATTTTGGGAAGGTCGGAGACTTAAGGGCATTATGGGGCCGTTTATCCGAATAGCTGCAATATCTGGAAAAGGTTAAAAACAGGAAATGAGAACCAGAATAGGTGGAAATATGAGGCATGAGGATAAGGTGGAGTCAATGAAGAAGATGCATAAAAAGCTGCTTCAAAACATAGAGCACGGAGAACAAATCAAGATCAGCGCAAAAAAGAGGGAGAAGCTCGAATCGGCCCATGAAAAAATAAAAGATTACTACTTCGTGCTTCAGAAAAAGCGCGCCAACTAAGGATAGTCAGAAGAACCATGGAAATACATTCACTATAAGGCCTATGAATACAGCCATTGTTATAGCAGTCACAACTTTCTGATTCTTGAAATTTACCTTGTAAATTCTCCATCCATCAAGAGATGGAAGCGGCAACAGATTCACAACTCCTACTAGGAAGTTAAGAAGGAAGGAGAGTGAGACAAATGTATAGAGGAAATATGCGAACCCTGGTATTAGCCCTTTGTTAACAACAGATTCCTGCTCTAAGCTCACCCCTATAAGGCCAAGCTTAGAGGTCGAGTTCTCCGCTTTTGCAATGAAAGAGAATGGCCCATTGCTTGTATTTATAGATACAAGTTTTCCTGGAGTATCATTTGAGGCTATGCTTTCAAGCTGCGCAAGGCTTGACACTTTCACCCCATCCCATGAAAAG